>CAYXAG010000020.1:0-10293 GCA_964462235.1 uncultured Candidatus Saccharibacteria bacterium | reverse complement strand
GCTCGCTACACCGTGACAGCCGGCGCGACCGATGTCCTCGGCCACCCGGGCTTTTATCTTGCCGGGGCCCCGTTCAAATTTTTCCCCTCGCCCTCGGGCGGCTCTACGGCGGTGCTTGACGGCTCTGGAGGATTGTTTCTTTTTGACGAAAATTCAAGAGAAATCCATCCGGTAGAAGGAGGAGTGGAAGAGGTATCCTTTGATCAATCGGAGGAAAAACTTCTCATCCGAAAAAACCGGAGCATAGAAGTCCTGTGGCTCAAACCAAATCGCTATCAGCCCTTTCAGCCTGCGGGCGTCAAAGAAACCATTGCTGCGCCGGATCAGACGATCACCGGATCCGCGTGGCTGTATGAGGATAATGCCCACGTCGCATTCTCCACGGCCGGGGGAATATTCCTTACCGAACTGGATGGCCGCGGCGGCAGGAATACGGTTCAGCTGGCGCATGGAGGAGTGTCGGATCTGGCCTCCAGTACTGTAACGCCCAACGCGCTATTCTTCCGGCGAGGGAAAACGACATACCGTATTGACCTTTGAGGCACCCGTGGAGCGTTATGTACGCTTTCTTGACACGCTCGGTATTCTTAATATATGAGATATCATGGCGCCTGGACGATGACCTTGATGCCTGAAGGATTGCCCGGGGCGGATCTGCGCCATGGAGGGAAAAAAGACGCGCTGAATCCGGAGACGTCCTGGCGGGTCTTCAATGCTTCGTCAAGAGAGCCTCCTTTTTTGCCCGCAACCAGGGAAGACAATTCGTCCGGACGGATCACCGATACCTCCCGTATCGTGCCGTTGAGCGCAACCGCGGCCCTGCCTGCATCAAAATCAATGTTTTGTACCTGATACTGGAAACGCCAGGAACCATCCACAAAAGAATGGCTGGTGTCATCTTTCAAAATGAGATTCTTCAAAAGCTCAATGATGTCGCTTTCACGAAACGCCAGAACTCTTGCCGTGGCGCTGGCCACCACTGCGAAATGCTCGCCCGGGGTGCTCGCCCGGGGCGCGTCCACTTTTGTCATTTGAATCTCTCGGAGGCCATCCCGGAATACCAGCCCTGACGGGATCCTCACTGCCATCTCCCGCTCCAGCGTATCATAAAGCTCTTTGGTGACGGCCACCTCTGCGCGCCCAATGTCAGAGGCGCTCACGACGCGCATGCGTCCCAGAGCACCGCCCGAAAAACCATCCGGGGCAACAGCAAAAAATCCTTCGTATTTCGGGGTCCCCTTGAATCCGGGAATCCGTAACTTCACCTCGCCCGCGTGATTTGCTTGTTCCCCCGGAACATCGGCAATGAGCTGGACCTCGGCAGCTTCAGCATTGATCTTGCCCTGAATGATACGGGCGCCCGGAATTGTTACGGACTGCGCCAGACGATAGAGTACCGCAGTATCCGTCAAAAATCTCGTATTCTTCACCAGGACTTGGGGCGCAGAACTGAATTGGTTATAAATCTTGACCCGCGCCGTTGCGCGCGTCGCGATATTCTCCTCTCCGGTTGCATCAAATTCTTTACGCAAGGTTTGCGTAAATACCAAACGCTCGGCCGGAATGCGTTTGGCATCCAGATTCAACTTGGAGGAAGCCGTATCAAAGGCAATCGCAACATTCTGAATGGCGATATCTTCCACCCGGGGCTTGATGGTAAGCGTGAGACGGGCCCCGGCTGTTGAGATCACTATGAGAAAAATCCCGACCAGTGCAGCACCCGCGGCCGCACCCCATTGGGCCAGATGCATAGCGGGCGTCCGATCCGCCTTTGACGCATACGATGGACTCTTCCTCCCTTTCAGAAGATTCCCAAAAAACATCTTCCTGGTCTTCAAACGTTCCGAATCCGGACTCCAAAACACGGGCTCCCGATCCTCCCGCTCTTTGACAGGGGGAGCGGGCGACTTTTTGTCGCCAGCCCCGGATGGGCGGGGCCGGAGCGCGGGCTCCACAACAGACTTTGCCGGCACGGACGCCCCGTTAGGCAAAGATGCTTTTTCGGAGCGGGTTTTCTTGCGCACACCATCCGATATTTTTTTTCTGTTGGGCGGGCGTTCGTTCATGATAAAATATTTTTTGACGAATATGCCGCGTATTTCATTAAAGCCGCAAGGCTCGCATCTTCAGGCCCGATCAACGTCCCGCCCAAAGAGTCGCCCTCAAACAAACGGCTGCCCGAAAGGATCTGAACCTCGGGCGCGGAGACATGGGAATATTTTCTGATCCACTCGCTCTCCCTTGCCATCGTGGCAAATTCGGGAATTGCGGCTCCCCCGCCGGCAAGCACCACATGCTGACTCATGGGCCCCATCTGGTAGGCAGAGTCAAGTGCCGCAACAAAACCCTCTTTCCATGCGGCCGCCACACCCAGAAGCGCTTGCCGCACGCGGGTCGTCTCCGTATTGCTCTTCATGCCCTGCGTATAGGCGCGGATCGCCTCTTCCGCTTCCGACGGCGTGATCCCGGCGCTGTGAGCAAGCGCGCGCACGGCCTGATGCACGCCTATGGGCAAAGAACTCATCCAGAAAATCACTCCATCCTTTACACGCACGAGCGCGGTCTGCTCTCCGCCGATATCAACAACAAGCGCGTCGCGCATGCCCAAGACTTCCGAAATCGCATTCCGGTAAAGAAACGCCAGAGGAGAGGCGTCAATGGGCACTCCGCCCCATTGTGTCCGTATGCGCTCAAGCCCCGCGCTGACTTCCGGCCCGAACTGTGCCACAAATGTTTGAAAAAGAAATACCGGCTGGGTTTGGTGCCGCCGACGTGGCAAAAGCTGCATATCCTTTGCTTTTTGTGGTGCTGCAAGAAAATCCGGGGGCACGGGATACCCGTCCACCATCGCATGCAACGGAACCGCGAAAAGCAAAGGATCCGTGGCGCGGCGGGCCCCGTACAGTCCCTTAAATACGGAGGCAAGCTCTCCGGCGCTCACCCCCGGCTCCCTGCGCTCTCGTGCCCAAGTCCATGACGCCACCCAACACTTTGCGATTGACGGCCCGATGCCCACGACAATCCGCTGGGGCCGGAACGCGTCATCTTTCATAAAAGAAGCCACCAGATGACCTATCCGCTCAATCATGCCCTTGGCGCTGCCGTACGCATGCGATACCATGATCATCTTTTTGATGACCCGGGGGCATCTGGTCGGGCCATCGCGCTCCACGATGAGCGCCTTCACCGAATGCGAACCGGCATCAATCATCGCTTCGCGTCTTTTGGAAGGCGCCACACCAAATCCAAATAGATTCATATTCACATTATACAAGTTTATGGCCCTTCTCCGCCAGTCGGCCGGACAGAGCTGCGCCAACCGGAGTCGTGTCCGGTCAGCGACCGATCAACGCAATCGTCATACCCACAATCGCCGTTACCACGCTGATAATCCAGAAACGCATCGTTACTTTATACGGAGGCCAGCCCAATGCCTCAAAGTGATGGTGCAGAGGCGCTATCAAAAATACTTTCTTGCCGCGCCAGCGCTTGGAGGCAAGCTGCACGATCACCGATCCGCTTTCCACAAAAAGCAGTATGCCGATAACGGGGAGTACCAGCACCGAGTCCGTAAGAAACGCGATCACGGTAAGCGACGTGGTCAGACTCATGATGCCTGATTCGCCCATGTAAAAACGTGCAGGCGGGATATTGAACCAGAGAAATGCCAAAAGCGAACCCAAGACCACCGCGACAAATGCCGCCAGATCAATCTGTCCCCGGAAAAATGCAATGCCCCCGTAGGCCGCAAAAAGCGCCCCGAAAACCCCGCCCGCAAGACCGTCAATGCCGTCTACGACGCCGGTGGAAAAAAGCGCTACCATGGTCAGCGCAAAGAGCGGGATGTACCAGCCATTGATGAAGATATTGCCGTAGCCGGGCACATAGAGCGTCTGCCATCCGAGCTTGACATGAAACCACCATCCTCCTGTTAGCGCAATCAGAATAATCACGGCAAGGCGCCAGCGGAATTTTATCCCACCGGCAACATAGGCGCCCTTCCCCCATACTTGCGCCAAATCATCCGCGAGGCCCAGGAGAGCGCCTCCGATCATGATAAAAAGCGGCAGCCACGTCTGGTTGCGCGAAAGGAAATTCGCTTTTGCCCAAAAGGCGTTTTGAGTGAGGCGCGAAATCAACCAGATGGAAAGCGCAATCGCAAGCGTCGTCATCCAAATCAGCACCCCGCCCAAGCGAGGTACGGCTGTCTCGCGATCTTTATGAAGCTGGGCGAAAAGGGGGGTTTTTGTCCCGTCGGGCGCCATCGTACGCACCTGCTTGCGCCACAGGCGGTATGTATATAGGTAGTGGGTTAAAATCGGCGTCCACAAAATGCCGACGGTAAACGAAGTCGCCAAAAGCCCGAACACCTTGATCGCGTTGATGACATTTGCACCGCCGGAAGGCATAGTATGGATTTGTGCGTTAAATCTGGAGCGTTGTGTACACTTTTGAGACACGCTCTACTGATAATTTTCATCCAGCCACCGCAGAATCGCGCGGCCATCGCCGAAACGATCCTCGGATTTCAAGATGACGATAATCGCAATTCCACGCCCCCGCACCGGATAAAGCAGCATCAGGGCGCCTCGCGCGCGGTCGGTGAATCCCGTTTTGCTTCCGGCAATCCCGGGAAACTCGGAGAGCAGATCGTCCGTGCTTTTGAGATGATACTCTTTCCCTTCCACCGAGTACACTACGGCCTCCGGCGTCTTTGAAATTTCCCAGAGGCGCGGATCCACGGCATACGCATACTCGGCAAGGGTCGCAAGATCGGCTGCGCTTGACTCGTGGCCGTCCTGGTCCAGACCAGTCGGATTTTCAAAATGCGTCTCTGCCAGCCCCAGCACCGATGCCTTCCGATTCATGAGGCCCACAAACCGTCTGATGCGCTCGTCAAAATCCAGACCGCCCTCTTTGCGCCCCACTGCTTCGGCCAGCGCCAATGCCGCGTCGTTGTCGGATTCCATGAGCGCGAAACGGATGGCGTCGTCGCGCCCGAACCGATCCCCGGCACTAACATCCGACAGCTTCTGCTCCACATGCTTGGCATCCTGCGAGAACGGAATAACGCCTTCGCTTCCCAACTCTTCCCGTGCGATCAGGGCGGTCATGAACTTAGTCAAGCTTGCCGGAGCAAGCTTTTTCCATGCGCGCCGTTCCAATACAGGCTCCGGCGATTGGACAAAACGCACGAGGTACACTTCGGCCCTTACCTCGGGCGCCGGCACCGCGAGCTGCCCGGTCCGAACATCGGAAGAAAACGCGCGCTCCTCCCCGCCTCCGGCCGAGGAGTGAACCAGTACGCTCAAGACCAGCACCGCCAAAAGCAGAGGCAGACGATTGGGTCTGGATACGGATGGCTCATTCATGAGCATGGGGCATCTGGGCAATGGCTGCCTCGGACTCTGCTTTTAATTCTTCGTACCTGGGCAGATCACTGAAACTGGCAATACCAAGATGCTTCAAAAAATCCCCGCTCACACGCCAGCGATACGCGCGGCCATCCCCAAGCTCGTCATCCCGCTCCACCAGCCCGCGCATCAGGAGATTACGCAGCGCAAAAGAAGAATTCACGCCCCGCACGTAGTCAATCTCGGCGCGGGAGATCGGCCCTTTGTAGGCGATGATCGCAACGGTTTCCAGCGAGGAACGCGAAAGCTCCTCCGAGAACTCTTCTTTCACCAGCGCTTCTATATAATGAGTGGAGTCCGGGTGCGAACCCAGCTGGTAGGTGTTCTTGGTGCGCACCAGCGCCAGGCCCCGAGTTTCGTAGTCGCGCGCAAGCTCCTCCAGCGCCGCCTCTGCTTCCGGTTCGGATACCCCGGCAATACCGGCGAGCCGAGAGAGCGTCATCGGATCCCCATGGACGAAAAGAATGGTTTCCAAAATAGCGGCAAGCTTCATGGTAACTTTTTAATCATAATGTCGGCAAAGAGTTTCTCCTGATTGATGTCCACAAACTTCTGGCGCGCCAGCTCAAGCAGCGCCAGAAAACTTACGATCACGTCCGCTTTTTCTTTGGCGCTGTGCACGATATCGGAAAATCCCCGCTCCACCGCGCCCTGCACCAATGCTCTGATATGGGCGATTTTTTCCTCCAGCGATATGATGCGCTTCACTTTTTCTTCCGCGAGTTTTTCCGCCCGCGGGATTGCGGCAACACACGCGCTGAAGACTCGCTCCATGAGGGCCTCATCCGGCCGCGGCGGCGGGTAAAACACCGGCGCGAGTCCCCGATACGCCTCGCGACTTACAATCTTGAGCCCTCGCGATTCAAGCTTGCGTATTTCCCTGGCAAGCTCCCGGAACTTCTGATATTCCCTGACGCGCGTCTCCAATTCTTTTAGAGAACTCTCTTCGTCCTCCGAAGATGCGCGATCGGGCAGGAGGGAGCGTGATTTGACCAGCATCAGTTGGCTGGCGATCACCAGAAATCCGGCAAGCTCCTCCGGATCAGGGGCCTCCAGTGAACGGACATGCGCCAGATATTCGTCCGCCACCCTGCCAAGCGAAATCTCCGAGATCGCAAGCTGGCGCCGCTCGATCAATTCGGCCAAAAGCTCCAGCGGCCCTTCAAATTTTTCCTGTGTAATCCGAAACGACACGGCTAAATCTCCTCATTTATTTCTCTCCGTCTCCCTGTGCAGGTCAAGATGCAATTCTTCCAGTTGTGCTTCACTGATATCGGCGGGTGAGTCCATCATCAGGTCTCTGCCGTCTCCGGTCTTGGGGAATGCGATCACCTCACGGATATTGGGCTCTTCCAAAAGCAGCATGAGCAGGCGGTCAAGCCCGGGCGCAATGCCCCCGTGCGGCGGCGCGCCGTAGGCGAATGCCTCCAGCATATGCCCGAAATCCTTTTGTGCTTTCTCCTCATTCATGCCCAAAAGCTTAAAAACTTTAAGCTGAAGCTCCGGATCGCTGATGCGAAGCGATCCGCTGCAAAGCTCGTATCCGTTGCATACCCAGTCGTATTGCGTGCTCACCATTTTCAAAGGATCCGTATCAATCAAAGCGACACTCCCCTCCTGCGGCTGGACAAACATGTGATGAACGGGCTGGATCGCGCGCGTCTCTTTATCCAGTTCAAAAGAGGGAAAATCAACGACCCACGCAAACGCAAGCTCGTTGGGATCATTTTTGTTTTCTCGCACGTCGGGCTTGTCGCTCCCGTATGTCTCCATTGCCGCATGATACGAAATCCTGGGCCAGGGCGTCTTGAATTTTTTCTCCGGGAAAAGGGAGTGCACCATCTCGGTCATCATGGTCTCCACGAGCGACATGACATCCTCCCCGGAGACATACGACATCTCCATGTCAAGCTGCGTATGCTCGGGCTGGCGGTCGCCGCGCGTATCCTCATCGCGCAGGCAGCGCGCGATCTGGAAATATTTTTCAATCCCTGCCACCATCAGCAGCTGCTTATACTGCTGGGGGCTTTGCGGGAGAGCATAAAACTTGCCCGGATACAGACGCGACGGAACGACATAGTCGCGCGCACCCTCGGGCGTGGACTTTGTCAGCATCGGCGTCTCTATTTCTATAAAGTCTTTTTTGTGCAGGTAGTCGCGAATGAAGGCGATCAGGCGGTCGCGCATGATAAGATTTCTTTTCATGCGCTCACGACGCAGATCCAGATACCGATATTTCATCCGATGCTCCTCTCCTACCTCGCGGCCATCCGTATCCAAGGCAAAAGGCGGGGTTTTGGACTCGGCCAGTATCTGCAATTTCTTTGCCTCAATCTCAATGCTACCCGTAGCGAGATCCGGATTTTCCATTCCCTTGGGCCGCTCTTTCACCACGCCTTCAATCCTTACCACCCATTCGCTGCGCAGGCGATCCGCCTCTTTCAGAAGCCGCGGATCCGCAGGGGTAAACACCGCCTGCACCATGCCCCATCGGTCCCGCAGATCAATAAAAATCAGCTTGCCGTGATCGCGGCGCACATGCACCCATCCTATGAGGGTTACGATTTTTCCGATGCTCTGCGGCGTGTCTTTAGTCAGGGTACGCATACCTCATATGGTAGCATATCTGAAACAGAAATCCAGCGGTTGGCAAAGAGACGAATGGAATCACTATGGCCTGCTGTATGATGAATTTTCAATTCTCCTTTTGATGGGTTATGATGAGATAGCGACCACCAAAAGTTATACAATGGATTATGAATTCTACCGGGCCTTCGGGCATCCCGCGTTCGTCCAGTGGATTCAATTGGTGGCACGCGACGAATCCTATCACTTCACTAACTGCCGGAAGATTCTTGCCCTCAATCACAAAAATCGCATGCCTGAAATACCTGCCCTTCGTACTTGACCACACGGGCAGATATTTCACTCACGACTTCCTCAATAATCGTATCTGACGCAGAAATTCAAATCGCGTTATCTCTATTAAAAACGCCCCTGGTCTGGACCAGGGGCGCAACTTTCGCCGTCATCTTGATCATCAATCAAGGGGGGATCTCTCTTTACTACTTTCCTACGGGGCTTCGTTGCCGATGAACACGCCATTGCGCAAGGTGTTTACGCACAGGGAGTGCGCAAACACGCTCGGGCCATCGGCAACGGTATAGACGATATCGTCGGCCAGCGGCCCACCGGGTGCCGGCGGATTCAGCCCCGCCAAGTCGCGGACCCGCTTGGCCACTTCATGATCAGCGCATGCGGTGTCGCCCGAGACGCCCAGGCCGCCGATAATTTTACCCGCGGCATTGTAAGCGGCACACCGCCGCCGAACGTGATGACGCCGCCGGCAATCCTGTGGGACTCATACGTTCGTTACTCCCGTGATTGTATTCTCTATAAGGAACCTATCCGACTCCCCCTCGGATGATCGCCCCCAGTATGAGCAACCCCCCTCTCTCTCTTTGTCAAGCCCCGGTTTTGGAATTTCATGCCCGAGCGCGGCTTTCAAACCACGAGATGGTTTTGGCAAGCCCATCTTCAAATTTTATCTTGGGCCGGTACCCGAGCAGTTTCCCGGCCTTGGAAATATCGGCGTGGGTGTGGCGCACGTCGCCGACTCGGGCCGGCCGGCGCTCCAGATCAATTTTTTTACCCGTGTATTGTTCAATCAGCTTTTTCACTTCGCTGATCTTTGTACGCTGGCCATGCGCGATATTCAACGCTTTGCCGCCAAAATTCTTTTTTGACCTCATTGCCAGGATATTGGCCATGACCACATTGTCCACATAACAAAAGTCTCTTGACTGATTCCCGTCCCCCTCCAGAAAAGCTTTTTTCTTTTGGGGAAAATACAGCGCCTCCAGCCAAGCGGAAACCACCGTGGAATACGGAGAGTCTCCATACTGCCCGGGTCCGAAAACATTGAAATACCGGAGGCACACCGTATCTATGGCAAATAGCGCGCTGAAAATTTTGCAGAATTCCTCGCTGGCGCGCTTCTGGGCCGCATACGGGGACTTCGGGTCGGGCGCGTTTTCTGATTCTTTCGTGGGCAGTTTTTTTGCGCCCCCATAGACCGAGGAAGAAGACGAGAATATGACCCGTTTTACCGCGTGTTTTCTGGATGCCTCCAGAATGGCTATGGTCCCGATGATATTGGCCTCGCTCGTGCGGCGGGGGTGCTGCACCGAGTAGGGCACCCGTGGAAGTGCTGCAAAATGAAACACGTACTCCGGTTTGTGCCGCGAAAAAATACCATCCAAGAGACCATCGTCCAGTATTGATCCCTCATAAAAGACGATAGACCGATCAAGCGCGTCTTTTCTGCCGGTTGAAAAGTCGTCAATGCCGATGACATTGATCTTCGGAAATTCTTTTCTGAATTGCCGGACAAAATTGGACCCGATGAATCCGGCGCAACCTGTCACAAAAACTGTTGTCGTCATAAGTAAAAAACGGAGCGTTGGGTACACTTTTGAGACAATGGGAGGCGAGGGCTGCTTGGTTCTGGTCTGGTAAGATCAGAAGCCCTCGCCGATGCTAGCAAGGACGCCGAGTGGCGCGGCCGAGCGTGTCAAGAAAGTGCACACAACGCTCCGAGATTTAATAATTCATATACTCTCAAACGAATGCCGCACGGATATTGTTACCGACGTATCGCAATCTCACCCGCATTGATTATAGGATACATACACGCGCTTGACAAAAATCTCTCGTCTCTGCTACTATGTGCCATACTGTCGTGCGGGCGCATCGGCAGAGGAGAAAGTCATGAGATCTTTGAAGCAAATCGTTTGTCTGGTTTCGGCCCTGATGCTGTCTGCGGTTTCTAAGAGCCTATCCACTATCTTCCATGGTACAATAAACGCATACAAACCCT
>CAYXAG010000019.1:0-10369 GCA_964462235.1 uncultured Candidatus Saccharibacteria bacterium | reverse complement strand
GGAAGTCGCGGTGCGGGTCAGCGGCGTGGGCTCGGGCCGGGATTCGGCGATCCGCTCTCTCGCAAACCACGGCCTCAACATTATCTCAATAAAAGACGTGACCCCGCTCCCGCACAACGGCCCGCGTTCCCGGAAAGTCCGCAGAGTGTAACGATTTTCTTTATGGCAAACGTACGGGAAAAAGTAGAGAGGAGGATCGGCGAAAAACTCTTTTTGAAGGGGGATCGTTGCGTGGGCCCCAAATGTGCCGGCGTCCGGCGCGCCTATCCGCCGGGAGTGCACGGTAAAAGCCGGAGCCGGAGTCGGAACCGCGGCGGATCGGAATTTTCCTTACTCCTTAAAGAAAAGCAGAAAGTCCACTTTTTTTACGGCCTTGACGATCGGCAGATCAAACGGTATGCTGCAGAGGCATCCGCAAGACAAGGGCTTTTTTCAGACATATTTCTTCGCATGCTGGAGGGGCGGCTAGATAGCGCGGTTTGGCGGGCGGGTTTTTTCAGTTCGCGTCGCGCCTGCCGTCAAGCCATTGCTCACGGCCATATATTGGTCAATGGGAAATCGGCGCGCATACCATCACGCCAGATTCGTATCGGCGACACCATCACGCTGGCGGAGCGTTCCATCCGCACCGGAATCGCACCCGCGGCCAGCGAGCGCCTGAAGCACTATGAGCCGCCCAAATGGATCGGCCTTGACAAGGCCAAGGGTGTCGCCTCGGTCAGGGGTGTGCCGGAAGCGGATGAGGTAGGAATGACATTTGATCTCACTAAAATAAGAGAATTTTATTCGCGCTAACTTGATAATTCCGCGCAGCTCTGCTGCGCGGAGCGTCATTTTTCATGATTCACTTGCCCGAAAAACCAAAAATAACGCAGCACGGACCCGCTCGTGCGGTTTTGGAAATAGAGGGTTTGTATCCGGGATACGGCCATACGTTGGGCAATGCCTTGCGTCGGGTCCTGCTCTCCTCCCTTCCGGGGGCTGCGATCACGTCGGTCAAGATAGAAGGTATTGGGCACGAGTTTTCCACGATTGAGGGAGTCATGGAAGATATCGTGGATATTATTTTAAACCTGAAGCAGATGCGGTTCCGGATGCACGGAGAAGGCCCTTTTACCGTTACGCTCTCCGCGTCCGGAGAAAAAGAAGTAACCGGAAAAGATTTTAAGACTCCGTCGCAGGTAGAGGTGATCAGCTCGGATTTGCACATCGCCACTCTTACGGCAAAAAAGGCGCACCTGTCTTTGGAGGCGGTGGTGGAGTCCGGCCTCGGATATGTGCCGGTGGAAGCGCGTAACAAAGAAAAGATGGAAGTGGGGACGATTGCGCTGGATGCGGCGTTTTCTCCGGTGCGCTCCGTCAATTATGAAGTGGAAAATATGCGCGTGGAGGATCGCACCGACTATAATCGTCTGAAGCTGACTATTGAGACGGACGGATCCGTCACCCCGTCTGAAGCATTCACGCGTGCGGCCGAAATACTGGCGGGGCAATTTAGAGCATTTGAGGAAGGATTTGCCGAATCCGTCTCCGCATCCGAGCATGAGGAGGCAAGAGGAGTATCTCCCGTGTCTGCATCCGTTCCGGCCTCTGGCGAGGAAGAGTCCGTCATGAAAGTAAAGCTGGACGAGCTGAAACTCTCCAGCCGCACGCTCAATGCCCTCCGGGAGGCCGGGATTAAAACCGTGGGGGGACTGGCGCGCAAGCGTCAGGAGACGATTGCCGAGATTGAAGGCATGGGGGAGAAAGGAATTCAGGAGATCAAAAAGGCGCTGGGCAATTTCGGGATTACCTTGAAGCAATAGCTATGAGGCATTTACGCAAGGGGAGAAAATTCGGCCGGATGCGGGATCAGCGCAGAGCCTTGCTCAAATCAATGTCGTCCTCTTTTTTTATGTCCGGAAGGATGGGGACCACCGAAGCCAAGGCCCGCGAACTGCGCCCGGTGGTGGAAAAATTGCTCACGCGCGCAAAACGCCCGACGCATGCAAACCGCCGATACTTATCGGGGTTGTTTTCCGACCGCGTGGCCTCAAAACTGATCGCGGAGGCAGCCGGTCTGGGGACTCGCTCCGGCGGATATACGCGGATCATAAAAACAGGCATGCGCCGACGCGATTCGGCAAAAATGGCGATTCTGGAGCTTGTGAAATAATACTGATTTTATGGAGGATGTCATCATGAATGCAGATGGACGGATTCTCGGGCGCCTCGCCTCGGAGGCTGCCCTGCTTCTTCGCGGGAAAACCAGCCCGGACTTTGCGCCCCATCGCCTGCCCGGACAGAGGGTTGTCATCACGCATACCGATGGGATGCGCTTCACCGGTCGGGCCAAGCCCCTGCAGAAATTGTATCGCCGCCATTCCGGACGGCTCGGCAATTTGAAGGAAGAATCTCTGGGACATCTGATGACGCGCGATTCGCGCATGGTCTTGCGCCACGCCGTCTCAGGCATGCTTCCCAAAAACCGTTTGCGCAAGCGCCTCATGAGAAATCTCATTTTGTTTAAAGGTCCGGTCCGATAACCATGCCGCGAGCAACATCTTCCAAAAAATCTCCCAAAAAAGCAGGCGTCCGAAAGGCGACACCGAGTGTAGAAATTTCTCCGGAACCCGTAGCGTCGGCAGAAATTCCCGTGGTGATAAGCGAGGAGGATCTTGCGCCGGAAGCGGAGGGCGCCGGCGCGGAAGTCGGCAAAAAATCCGACCGTTATTTTGAGGCAGTGGGCCGGCGCAAGACCGCGGTTGCGCGCGCGCGCCTGTTTACGCGCGCGGGTGATTTTTCAGTAAATAATCAGCCCTATACCGGCTATTTCCCGACGGTAGAGCTGCAGCGGCTTGCCGAAGACGCCTTGAAAAAAATGAAGCTGTGGGAGCGATTTCGGGTCTCCGTGAAAACTTCGGGGGGAGGCAAGCATGCCCAGGCAGAGGCGGTGCGCCATGCGCTGGCGCGATGTCTCATCAAATTTAACCCGGATTTTCGCAAGCGCCTGAAGCGCGCCGGATTTTTGACACGGGATCCTCGCATGAAAGAGCGGAAAAAATTCGGCTTGAAAAAGGCGCGAAGGGCCCCCCAATGGCAAAAACGATAATTGCGCAGGCGGTGGGAAAAGAGCTAAGCGGGGGCGTCAGGCCGCGGGCCGGGATTATACCCATACACCGTGGAGGGACACATAAAACTCAAAGAATCACTATTGGCCATGCTTGCTGCGGGTTCGTCCGTGGCGGTATTTTATCTGTGGGAAGTGGTTACGATCCCCGAGGTCATCTCCAGTAATTTCCAGCACTATCTTTCCTTTCTGATCCCTTTGGTTTGTCTGGCGGCCTCCTCTTCGCTCTTTGCGCTGGCCGGGATGTTCGTGCGGGATCGCCGGATCGCCTACTGCGCGGCGGTCGTAGGAGCCGGAGTTCCGTATTTTTTCGCGCGACCCTCTCTGCCCACGCTTGCGGTCCTTGCCATCAGTTTGATATGCATCGTATTTGCCGTGCATAAAATCCGTCAGGAGTTTTTGCTCTCCGTGGGCTTCAGCGTTTCCAAAACCGTCAAATCCGGCCTGGCGCTCTATTTTACCGTTGCCTCCCTCACCCTGACGCTTTTTTATGTGCATGCCTTGAACGATAAGAGTGCACTCTCGGCCCTGCTCCCTCAGCCCGCATTTGATTTCACCCTGCAGTATTTTTTCAATTCGCCTTTTGCCCGCTCCCTCACGGGCCTCCCCCAAGTGCGCCAGGATATCACCGCCAATGAATTCCTGGATGTGCTCATCAGCCAGCAGTTGAAAAGCCAGGGACTGGAATCGGTGAATGTCCCCGCAAGCGAGCGCACGCATCTGCGCGAGGTTGAGCGGCGCCAGATCGCCCGTCAGTACGGCATCACGCTCAAAGGCAATGAACGGATGCTCAACGTCTTTTACGACGTGGTCGCCCAGCGCGCCGTGGATCTCTTGGGGCCGTACCGCCGCTATCTTCCGCTTCTTTCGGGGATCGCGTTCTTTTTTGCATTCAAGGCTCTGACGGTTGCCGCCTACCTCATTTCCCTTCTTATCATATTTCTGTTGATCAGGATTTTTCTTTTTGTTAAGATACTACGGCGAACCACCGAGCACATTCAGGTGGAACGCATTACATTTTGACACCAAACCATGGCAAAGGATTATTATAAAGTTCTGGGAATCGCCCGGAACGCAAGCAAAGAGGAAATAAAAAAAGCGTATCGTGCGCTGGCGCATAAATTCCACCCGGATAAGGGCGGCAGCGAGTCTCGTTTCAAAGAGATCAACGAAGCGTATCAGATTTTGTCTGACGAGCGTAAGCGCGCCCAATACGATCAGTTCGGATCGGCATTTGATGCCGCCTCCGGGGGCGGCCAGCAGGGCGGATTTGAATGGCCCGGCGGCTTTCGCGTTGACTTCGGCGAGGGAGGATTCCCGGGAGGCGAGGGCAGGGGATTTGCCGATTTTGATTTCTCCGACATGTTTGAGGATTTTTTCGGAGGCGCTCCGACGCGCCGGAAGGGGGCCAGCGAGCGAGGCAGGGATCTGCGTATTGTCTTGGAAATATCATTTGAGGAGTCCGTCATGGGAGCCAAAAAAGAGGTGGATCTGTCCCGTCTGGCCCGTTGCGGTCGCTGTGCCGGATCCGGCGCCGAGCCAGGGACCAAGATGAAGATGTGTCCGACCTGCCAGGGGAAAGGCAACATCCAGAAGACCCAGCGCACGTTTCTGGGCTCTTTCACCTCGGTTTCTGCGTGTCCCGAGTGCCTCGGGGCGGGTAAGCGGCCCGAGATGCCCTGCGCAGTATGCCGCGCCAATGGGGTGGAACAAAAACTTGAGCGGTTGGAAATATTTATCCCGCGGGGGATCCGCGAAGCCGAGCTTTTGAAAATCACCGGCAAGGGCGACGCGTCTGTCGCGGGCAAAGCGCCCGGAGATCTTTATGTGGAGATCCATGTGCGACCGCATGAGGCATTCCGCCGCCAGGGGGATGATATCGTCATGGCGCTGCCGATCCGGATGTCGCAGGCGATTCTTGGAGACGCGATGGAGGTTGACACGTTGGACGGGGCCATCAAGCTGAAAATTCCGGAGGGCACCCAGCCCGGGGACATCCTGAATATCCGGGGCCGGGGCGCATGGCGCCCGTCCGGTTACGGGCGCGGGGATCTCCTCGTGGAGATCAAGGTGGACATCCCCAAACGTCTCTCAAAGAAAGCAAAGGAAGCGATCCACAATCTCAAAGACGAAGGTCTTTAGAGTCCCACGGGCAAGCCCGTGGGACTCTACTGTTTCTTTAGCTTTTTTGCGATGGTAAAAACGCTTCTGCCCGACATGGGGTAGCGGCGTTTTTTCTTTTTGGCTTGTCGCTTTTCAGTTTTGGTGCCGGTTTTCACGGTAGGCGATTTCGCGCAGTTTGTGATGGTATTTTTTGGCAAAGCGGTGGGACTCGTCCCGCACGCGCTGGAAGAAAAGCATGGTATCGGGCGGGAGGGAATCCAGCCGGACAGGAATTGTTCTACCTTCAATATAAAGTTCTTCTTCGCGTTTGGCCAGAGCCGCAAGGCGTATGGTTTCATTGCCGGGCCGGAGCACCGTCCTTACGGCATTGAGCTGCGGCTTGCCGCCGTCAATGAGAATGAGATCCGGCAAGCCCCATTCGGTGTGCGCGAGTCGCCGTGCCATGACTTCCCGGTGCATGGCGACGTCGTTTGCGCCCCGCACTGTTTTGATTTTGAATTTTTTATATTCGTGCCTCGCCGGTTTGCCGTTCACAAACACCACCATGGATCCGGTGGCCTCTGTGCCGGAGATATTGGAAATGTCGTATCCTTCCACCCGCCAGACCGGCCGGGCGTCTCCCAGGAGCTGTCTGATCCGGGTTTCTATGCGGGACCACGCGCCGGACGCATGTCGGAAACGGATGATTTTTTCCAGCATCAGCCGATGCCGGAAAATGTTTTCAATGTTTTGTATCTGGTTGCGAAACCGGCCGGCACTCTCAAAATCTTGTTTTTTTGATGCCTCGCGCATGTCGCGCTTGAGCCGCGACAATATCCTTTTTCTTTCTCCGCTCAATATCGCAATGATATTTCTGATGCTCTTTTGGTATTCTGCTTGATTCTTGATTCCTGTTTTTTGATTCTTGCGGATGCAGCAGTATCCGAAGCATCTCCCGATCTGGACATTCAGACAGGGCCGTTTGTGCGCCGTAGCGCAGGTGCAGTAGGGGAAGGTACGACGGAGGAATTTTAATGTTGAGCGCAGAGCCGATCCGCTCGTGAAAGGGCCGATGATGCGTCCATAGCGCCCATTGTCTAAATTTGTCTTGTGCACGATAAAAACCCGCGGGAAGACTTCTCTGGTGAATGCCACATAAAAATAACTTTTATCGTCGCGCAGGAGCACATTGAATTTCGGCACGTGCCGCTTGACGAGTTCCGCCTCGCGGATGAGGGCTTCTATTTCAGAAGAAGTCTGTATCCATTCAAGCGCCGTCGCCTCACTCCGGAGGCGACTGACTTTATCGCCCGCAGATCGCCGGAAATACGAAGCAAGGCGCTTTTTCAAATCAGCGGCCTTGCCGATGTAGATGGGAGTCTTCCTCTGTTTGAAAATGTATACCCCGGGACTGTTCGGGATCGCCTTTGGTTTCTTGACCATATATTAACGATATGGTATACTATAAAAACGATACTTTCAAGTCTGGAGAAGGAGTTCTTTATGACGACCCCGGAGAAATTGGTAGAGGTTTTGAAGGGTATTGCCAGTATCGGCCAACGGGCGCCAGCCGCGGAAATCGCTTTTGGTCCTCCGTGCGGCCATCTCATTGAGGAGGGTCTTGAGAAGGGGGTTCGTCTCATTGCCATTGAGATGCTGAACCCCTTTCGTAATCCCGGACATTTTTCTCTCAATGACGGAGGGTCGCTCAAACTGCACTATCGTCAGTTCAGCGGTAGGTTGCTGGTGCATGTCAGCGATGAGTACGGCCTCTATCGGGCCACCGTCGGGGCCATTCAAAATCTTTTGGACAAGGAGGGGTTGTGGAGAGAGCTATAGCGACGTGTTCATAATTTCACTCGGCGGCCCGCTCGCGGGCCGCCGAGTGAAAGAGAAATGACAGGGATTCAACGCCCTGTCTTTTTATTGACAAGCGAGATATAATACCCATTCATGGCGCAGCACATCCGAAACAAAAATGGTGAATATATCCGTATACGCGGGGCCCGGGTGCACAACCTGAAAAACGTAGATGCGGACATTCCTAAAAACAAGCTCGTGGTCATCACGGGCCTTTCTGGATCGGGCAAATCATCGCTGGCGTTTGATACGATTTATGCGGAGGCAGAACGCAGATTTGTGGAATCGCTTTCTTCGTATGCGCGCCAGTTCCTGGGCGTGAAAGACAAACCGGACGTGGAATCCATTGACGGTTTGTCCCCGGCCATCTCCATTGATCAGAAATCCATCTCTCGGAATCCGCGTTCCACAGTGGGCACGATCACCGAGATCTACGACTATCTGCGGATTCTTTTTGCGCGCATCGGCAGGCCTCACTGTCCGCAGTGCGGCAAGCCGGTGGGCAGGCAGAGCATTGAAAAGATCGTAGATACCATCGCCGGGATACGCACGAATGCAGAAATTTTGATCTTGGCCCCCTTGGTGCGCGACAAAAAAGGCGAGCACAAAAGCATCGTTGCAGAACTGCGGCACGCAGGATTTCTGCGGGTCCGTTTTGACGGCGCATTGTACGCGATGGATGATGCGCTGAATCTTGCGATAGACAAAAAAAGAAAACATACGTTGGAAGTTGTCGTAGACCGGCTTGGCGCAAGCGACGAGATTGAGCGTTCACGCATCCGCGACTCGGTGGAAACCGCCCTCAAAATCGGCAAGGGTCTTGTCATTGCGGGCGAGTCGGCGCGGAGCGACAAAGATACGCTTTTTTCGGAACACTTCGCCTGTTCCGACTGCGGTATTAATTTGCCCGATATTGAGCCGCGCACATTTTCCTTCAACAGTCCCTACGGCGCGTGTCAGGCGTGTACGGGCTTGGGCGCTACGCTGGAAGTGGACCCGGAGCTGGTGTTGCCCAATAAGCGTCTTTCAATTGCCGAGGGCGCGATCCGGCCATGGGCCGCGGCGTCTCATCGCGTGGGGCGCCAGAGCTGGTATTGGTGGATACTGGACGACCTTGCGTCTCGTCACGGATTTTTGCTCTCCACGCCGGTGGGGCAGCTGGCCATGCAGGTGATTGACATGATTCTTTATGGAGAGAAACAAGGAACGAGCGCAGGAGAGCGCGGAACATTTGAAGGCGTGATCCCCAATCTCAAGCGCCGATGGAAAGAAACCGACTCGGATTTTACCCGCGCCGAAATAGAAAAATACATGATCATCACCCCGTGTTCCGAATGCGGAGGCAAGCGCATCAGCAAGGTGGCGCTGGCGGTGCGGATTGGCGAGGACAACATCGCCTCCATCGCCGAGCGCACGGTGGAGGATGCCCTGGGTTTTTTCTCCGGACTCATAAAATCAAACACGCTCAACCGCGGCGAGTGCACGGTTGCGACCCCGCTGGTCAAAGAAATAGAGAAGCGCCTTTTGTTCCTGCGGGACGTGGGGCTTGAATATCTGACGCTGGAGCGCGAATCCACCACGCTCTCCGGCGGGGAAGCCCAGCGCATACAGTTGGCCACCCAGATCGGCTCGCGCCTCACCGGCATCATCTACATATTGGACGAGCCGTCCATCGGGCTTCATCCGCGCGATCACAGCCGGCTCATCGCCACCATTAAGGACTTGCGGGATCTGGGCAATACCGTCATCCTCGTGGAGCACGATGAGGACACCATGCGTTCTGCCGACTGGATCATTGACATCGGCCCGGGTGCGGGCAAGCACGGCGGCAAAATTATTTTTTCCGGCACGCCCCGCGACATCGTCAAGGCCCGCACGCTGACGGGCGAGTATCTTTCGGGGAGGAAACGGGTTGGAGTGAAAAAAGGAGAAACAGAAACCCGCAGAGGAAAAGCAAACCCGACATACCTTACGATCAGGGGTGCCGCGGAGCACAATCTTAAAAATATTGACGTTACGATCCCGCTCGGCAAATTTGTATGCGTATCCGGCGTATCGGGTTCGGGCAAATCCACGCTGGTAAACGACATTGTGGCAAAAGCGCTCCTGGCGCGCCTCCATGGCAGCCACATGATTCCGGGCAAACATAAAGATATGAGGGGTGTGGAGCATATCAATAAAGTCGTGGTCGTGGATCAGTCGCCGATCGGCAGAACCCCCCGGTCAAATCCCGCCACCTATACCGGCGCTTTTGGTTTTATCCGCAGCGTATTTGCGGCCACCCCCGACGCCCGCGTGCGCGGCTACGGCCCGGGGAGATTCAGTTTCAACGTAAAAGGCGGCAGGTGCGAGGCGTGCGAAGGGCAAGGTGTCAAAAAAATAGAAATGTACTTCCTGCCCGATGTGTATGTGGAATGCGAGGAATGCCGGGGGTTGCGCTACAGCCGCGAGGCGCTGGACATTGAATACAACGGCAAGAATATTGACGCCGTGCTCAATATGTCCATTGAAGAGGCGCTGGCGTTTTTCAATCCCATCCCTGCCATCAAGGCGAAATTTGAAACGCTCGTTGATGTCGGCCTGGGCTATATGAAAGTAGGGCAGTCGGCACCCACGCTCTCCGGCGGGGAGGCGCAGCGCGTGAAGCTTGCCACCGAACTGTCGCGCCGCGATACCGGATCTACGCTCTATATTTTGGACGAGCCGACCACGGGCCTTCATTTTGACGATATTCAAAAGCTCCTGGCCGTTCTTTCCGCGCTCGTGGATAAAGGCAATACGGTTCTGGTCATTGAACACAATCTGGATATCCTGCGCAATGCCGACTGGATCATTGACCTTGGGCCGGATGCAGGGGACAAAGGCGGCACAATAGTTGCGCAAGGCACCCCAGCCCACATCGCAAAGATACCGTCATCCCATACCGGTCAGTGGTTGAAGAAGTCATTGCATGGCGTATAAAAAAACAGGCAATACTCGGATTACCTGCGGATAGAGAGGGCGGTCAGCTATGGCGCCCCATATTGCTGTGCTTTACGATTCCAGGTAGGGCAAACCGTTGCAGAAAAGTTTTCTTTGGTTTCTGTCCTCCGATATTTGCCTTGGGGCCTCGGTAAGGATATATCCTTAGCTGGCTTTTGCCGCCACGGGGACAGCACAGATCTTTGATAAATGCCCAGCATGCTTGGCAATGATCCGTATGCAGATGCTGCCGGATTTCCTTCTGCAGCGCTTTTGCCTTGCCGCTGTGATACTGCTTCAGCTGGTCTGTGGTGTATCTCTGGCATGAGTTCATGG
>CAYXAG010000018.1:0-10505 GCA_964462235.1 uncultured Candidatus Saccharibacteria bacterium | reverse complement strand
TCCAGACTTACCGAGACGCCGCCGTAGTAGGCGTTGTTCCAAAAAAGCGATGTCCCGGCCCGCAAAGATTGTCCGAGAAAAAAACTCTGCGGATAGTAAAATCCCAGCTGTTCCTCGTCAAAGTATATGCGTCCCAGAAAAAGAATCGGTGCGCATGAGGCAAGCACGACCGCGATGATAAGAAAAACCGCCCACTGGCGCAGCAGCGCGCGATACAAAACGCGCAGGAATGCCCGCACGAGTCCCAAAAGAGCCGACGAGTACCGAAGCGTCTCGCTGCCCACGCGCGCCAAAAAGCGCCGGTCTTCCGCCCCCCAAGAAAAAAAGTCTGCCGCCGGAATATGGATATCCGGGGCCACGCGCCTCAAAGACCAATACCGAATCAGAACAAAAAATACCGCCGAGGCCACAAACCCCATTGCCGCCCCCGCAAGACCGAATGCCGCCATGAAAGTTGAAGTCGCTGCAACCAGAAAGGCAAGCCGCACCGTCATAAGGAAAAAGAGTATGCGTTGCTCGCGGAAACTATACAAAATCGTATTGACGATATTGGCCCCAGCAGTTGTCAGGAGCGCTAAAAGCATGATGCGAAAAAGGAGCACTGCCGGAAGATAGCGGGGGAAAAACCAAGTCAAGAGAAACGGAATACCAAAAAACGCCACTACCCCGATGAGCGCAAAGAGTGCGGTACCGTATTTAATCCCGTAGACGATGATGGAACGCATCCGGTCTTTATTGCGGATCTCTCCCGGAATCAAAGGGCTAAGCAGATTGGCAAGCGGAAAGAGCGATACAATCTGCGCATAAATCCCCTCGGCCAGCGAGTAGAGGCCCACGGCTTCGGTCCCCGCAAAAATTTTCACCAGCCACGGCATGACCGAGCGCTGCGCCTCTGTCAGGTATTGGGAAGCAATCCCCCATTTACCGTGATTGCGCGCCAGCCCCCAGAGCATCCGTTCCCGAACCGCCCGATAACCGAGCAGGCGCCGGAGAAGTGTTAGGCCGTAGGGCGCAAAGAGAACGAGTCCCAGCGCGGTAGAAAACATATAGGCGCGCACCAGGCCGCCAACCCCCTCCCCCAGATACCGCACAAATACAAAAAAGAAAAACAATTTTGCCGCCTCCTCCACGATATCAAAAAGGGCGATGGCGCGAAATTTGAGATAGACCTCAAACAGAAGATTCATCATCCGCTCCACCGCTACGAAAAGAAAAAGGTAGGAGATCGTATGCAGGAGGCGCACCACGCCCGCATCATACCAACGAGCCAAAAACCATGATCCGAAAAATGAAATAAAAAACAAGCCAACCCCGATCAGAGCTTTCAGCAAGCCGTATTCCAGAAACAAACGCTTGATGCGATCATGCCTCCCCTCCCCGCGCTCCCGCGCCAAATCATTGATGACCAGCGAATCAAACCCGCTGATAAAAAAAGATGCCAGCAGCCCAAAAGCGGCAAGCAGGAGATTGTACGTGCCGTAGTCGCGCACCGAAAGGGTGCGCAAAATGAGGATCGTGGTGAAAAGCCCCATGAAGCGTCCCGCAAGCGCACTGGCCGAAAGCCACAGCCCTCCTGACATCACGCGACCCAAAAATGACTCTTCCGTATTATTCATATGCTCCATAACGCATATCCCGTATCCTACGGATTCCGCACCAAAAAGCAACTTTTTGCCAAAAGAAAAAGGACAATGCTCGCGCATCATCCTATGAAATGTATGCCTGCGACCCCGTACGGTTAAAAGTACAGAATCGCAAACGACGTATGGGGTTCGCAAATGCGCCAGCGCACACGCTCATTTTTTTTCATGAACATGTACTCTAACTCCCTTAGTTCAGGCATCAAACCACCGTCCACATCGTCAGTCCTAATTTCGCCTTCAAAGACCACGATTAGTTTTTTCTGAACTGACCGCGGCACATAATCCTGGTACCACTCCGGAAATGCGACTGGCCGGATGAACGAGTAATACTCGTACCAGGGCCCTTCCCCGAATTCGTTCCGTCCTTCTGCCGCACCATATCGCCGGCAGATGGTGACGCCGCTTGCAGACATGGAACCCGGAGACAGAAACCAGCATCTGCAATCCTCCGGGCCAAGCTCTATCGCGCCGCCAGGATTTAGATAATGCACATCGGGGTTTTTCTCGCATGCCAACATCCCCGTAAACACCTGCACTTTCTCCATCCGACCATCGTGCGCCGGAAGCGGCGGCCTCCAGCCCCTGTACTTTGGTGTACGAATATATTTGGGAGAATCGCCTCCGGCTGTCCACACCTTGAAGAGCAGACGCCTCGGGTCATCCGGCTCAATCCTGCCCGGATGTGTCTGGTACAAAGCATCCCCCACCAGCCATTCGCCGTCCGGATTCTCAATCTTTCCTGCCAGCAACACATTGGCTGCCATTCCGACCTCCTATCCTCTGTTTATCGGCTGTTCACATCTCGCAAAGCGAGCGCCGGAACGCTATGAACTCAACTTGTCCATCAACAAGCGTCTCACACGGAGGAGTTTGCGATCAAACTCTTGTCTCATCGGATTGGGCATGTACATACCCGCGTATACATCTGCCTGACTCTTATCGTCTTCGGGCATGTACTGGTATTCCACTATTCGCAGTGGATCACTCCGGCGCAGCTCCATGTATCTTTCCGGCGTGATCAAGATCTCTTTCAAATCCTGAAAATCGTCCATGAGCGGTGCGACCGATAACTCTTGGAAGAATCGATCAAGATCGATCTCTCCAGTGTCAAGAGCGATACTCGTCCCCTGCCATACCAAGTAATCGTCCGCGATACAGAAGTCCAGCGTCGCGATGGCTTTGCGTTGGACAAGCGCCACCTCATTGATCCGATATAAGGTAAATGTGTACATTGCATCAACCTTGGTCGGAAGCTCTTTCATCGGAGCATCGGCAATATCCGGAAGTTTATTGCATGTCCATTCAAAACGCATATTGTCCTCCTTTGCTACGCATGTCTCATCAACGCTATCGCCTGATCATCACCCGCCTTATTGCCACATACCCCGCCTCCTGCATTTTCAGCAGGTCCTGCACGCTGGCATCCTCCACCTCTTTGTAGAAGGCGAAAGGAAACTGCGCGGCGTGCACGGAACGAATGACGCCGTTCCAGATATTCTTCTGGATTTCTTCCCGTTCAAGCGCCAAGACATGCAGGCCGCCATCAGTCTGGACATGCCGCCCGAACTGGCCCTCCGAAAGATAGATCACGCCCACATGCTTTTCGTCCGCCAGATCACAAACCAGCGGATGATGCGGCCTCGAGCACCAATACAGCATCGCGGACTGTTCAGGAATCCCAGTCTCCTCCATCAATTCGCGAAGAAATCCTGCAGTAAAGATTTCCCCGCGCTCAACGCCTCCTCCGGGAAACTCCACGACACTGTAGGGGCCGAACTCCGCCAACGGCATACGCCCGGAATCCAACTCTATATGAGTCGGCTGATCAGGAAACCGATACTGCGGCGGCCGCTGCTCCACTACCATCAGAAGTCGGTCGTCAGGAAGCACGGGCACAATCGCATTGCCCTGGCTGGCCCATGAGCCGTCGAGCCGCGTGATTTCCATATGCTCAAAATACGGAAACGCGCCGTTGGCAAATTGCGCGGTCTGCCTTCCCGCGCCCGAGCAGACGCCCATCACCCGAAACCGGTACGGCACTCGGACAATGGGAAACACTTTCCCTTCTTCCCATTCTGTTTGTAAAAGGACTTTTGCTGTATCAAACAATCCTTCTTTCTCTGCCATTACCCACCTCCATGGGAATCATCCGCCATATTCAAAATTTGACACAGATCGAGTATGCCGTAAAATCATCCGCTTGTCAATATCTTATATCTCTCATATACTGACATGGCAGCAGTGATGATGCTCAATGCACACTCATAAGGAGACATCAATGCATCGCGTGCTTCTCTCCGATCTGGGTAATGTCGTGATCTTTTTTGACCGCAGGCGCGTTGCGGCAGGACTGCACGCGCTCATCCGCGCAAAAAGCGTTGATGAGATTGACCGCCTTGTCCATAAAAGCGAGGAGGGTGGGACGCTCCTTGAACAATTTGAGACCGGCGCAATAGACGCTCTGCGGTACCGCCAGGAGATCGAGAGATTGCTGGATACGCCCATACCGGCTGATGACTTCTGGCGCATACATACGGACCTGTTTACGCCCAATATGCCTGTGATGAATCTTTGGCGGACACTCCGCTCCGCAGGCGTGGTTGAAAAAATCATTGCGGTCACGGACACGGACCCCGTGCGCCTGAACGCAGGGATGGCGCCCATGCTTGAGTCATGCGGCCTCACGCTTGACGGACCAGTCGCTTCCTGCTACATCGGGCGGCGCAAACCGCATCCGGCTATGTTTGAAGCCGCAATCAGAACAGCCGGAGTTCCTCTAGACCAATGCATATTCGTAGATGACAATCCGGCGTATGCGGATGCCGCCGCAAAAATAGGCATTGGCGCGGTCTGCTATCGCAGCCGCGAAGCGAACGCGCAAGAGATGCTTCTCTCCGATCTGCTCCATCTGGGACTTTCGATGTAACGAAAGTCCTCTTTTATTTTTTATCCCGCACCTTCCCGAAATAATTCGGGAAGGTGCGGGATGTGTTGAGATCTCTCCGCACCGATAACCGCATCGGCAACGCGTTGGGCAGAGCCGCCGTCCAGACGCCAAATGAATTCGTCAAAAATTTTCTTCCGGCCGTCGCGGTCAAGGGACGGATCACGCAGATACTTATTGATTGCGCCTGCCAATTCCTCACGGCTATGCGCAAGTTTGAATCCTTTGGTTTGCGTAATCAGGCGATAATGGGTGAAGTCGCGATAAAAACGGCGCACCGAATTCCAGTAGGGCTCCCGGGACTCGCCGTCAAACCCGATGCAAACCACCGGCTTGTCAAATGCTACGGCGTCTATCGTAATGGTGGAGGCCGTGGTCACCACGACATCCGCATGCAGGAGGGAATTCACGAGATGCGCCACTTCTTCTTTCCCCATTTCCATCGTGGACTTATCGCTCCCCGTGTACTGGGCCACGTGGTCGTCAAAGATCGTATGTTTCAAAAAGCGTATGCGTTCCCGCTGGCTTAAAAAATTCGGGTGAGGACGGAAAAGGATTGTTGCGGGTCCCGCGATCTTCCCAGCTTCCAAGTCTTCGCTCATGATCTTGGCGACCTCCCACTCGTGCGACGCCAGAAAATCCCCTATCCCCGCAAACAAAATAAGTTTTTTATCAGGGTCGGCACCGATGCCGCGGCAAAAATCTTCGCGGGTCTTAAAAAGATCTTTCTGAACATACCAATCGTACTGGGGTAGGCCGGTCATGACGATACTTTTTTCCGGAACGCGGTGCAGTTGCATCGCAAGGTTCTTAATAAAAGGGCTATGCACGATGAGCCGATCCGGCGCGAGGCGCAGGATGCCGTGATTAGTCAGATTATCCCAACTGCGTATCATCACAGCCGTCCGGATGCCGAGCCGCGCGGCCGCCCGCCAAAGCGCCACATCCCTGTCGCCGAATGCGTCGGTAATAAAAACGACGTCCGGTTTTATGTCTTCAAGCAATGAGGCGCATTCCCGCTGCGGCGCCATGCTGCGATACCAGGATCTTGTGAGACGCTGGAAAATCCCCGACCACCCGAAGCAAAGCCACAGCAGGCGCTTGAGAAAAAAAAGGCCGTACCGGCGCGACAGGTGCGCTTCGGTTTTTTGCAGCATCCGGATCGTGCGGGTTGCCAGAGCATTGCGCGCCACAAACAAAAACCGGCGCTCGGACGAGGAGGGAGCCAGATCCGGCGCGACGCGGATTTCAACGCCCGGAGCGGAAAACTCCAGACGGTAAAACGAATACTTGTCGTGGGGAACTCCAAGCGTAATGAGGCATCCGGCTCTGCGCAGATACTCCAGAACGCCGGAGCGCAGGATGTCGCGGGCCACTCCTCCGCCGGAGACCGTGATAAAGATTTTTTTAGGCATGGAATCGGGGGCAACATCAAATAATTCTCGCCTCGGGCACGGGAATAATGAATTTTCCTCCAAGCCCGGAAAACCACGCCAGATTTTTCATAATGGGATCGGCGAAATTCCACGCAAGAATCAGGACATAGTCCGGTCTGCGGCTGTGCAGTTGCTCGGCTCTCACAACAGGAATGTGCACCCCCGGCGTATACAGACCCTGCTTCCAGGCGCTGTCATCCACGATATAATCCAGCGTCTCGGGCCCGATACCGAAATAATTAAGAAGCGTATTGCCTTTAGCCGGAGCGCCGTACCCCGCTATTTTTTTGCCCGAAGATTTCAAATCCCGCAAAAGCCCCTTGAGCGCTGCCCGATTATGCTCCACACGGCACGCAAATTCCCCATAGACCGGAAGCGAGTCCAGCCCGCGCGAGCGCTCCGACTCCATGAATCGCCCGACGGCCTGACTGGTTTGGCGCCCCGCTTCTTTGCGCGCTACGAAAACCCGCAGCGATCCGCCGTGACTTCCCACTTTCTCCACGTCAAAAATCCTCATGCCCAGGCGCCCAAAAAGCGCATGCAGGGACGAGACGGAAAAATACGAGAGATGCTCGTGGTAGACCGTATCAAAAAGATTTTTGTCCAGAAAATCCACCAGGTACGGGACTTCCACAATAAAAACCCCCTCCGGCTCAAGAAGAATCTTCACACCACCCAGGAGTTCATCCAAATCGTTCACGTGCGCAAATACATTGGTTCCGGTGATTACGGAAGCATGCCTCTTGTCGCAGAGGATACTCTCCGCAAGCGCCGGAGTAAAAAAATGCGGCAGAGTTTCAATCCCGTCTGCCGTTGCCGCTGCGGCAATCTTATCGGCCGGATCCACGCCCAAGACGCGCACACCCAGTTCCCGGAAAGGCTTGAGCAAAATGCCATCATTGGAGCCGATGTCAACGGCAAGAGACGCCGGAGTCAGGGAAAAACGCGCCGCTATCTCTTGCGCAAATCCCCGAAAGTGCGCGACGAATGAAGGGGACGTGGAAGAGACGTATACATAATTGCGGAAAAGCAGGTCGGGTGAGACGATATCGCACAGCTGCACCAGCGAGCAGCCGCTACAAAAATAAACATCCAGCGGGAAGGCCATCTCCGGTTTGTCCAGTTCTTCTTTGCGCAAGAAAGCGTTTGCCGGAGGCTGCGGCCCGAGCGACAAAAAACGCGCCATGGCTTGTCCCTTGCAGGCGCGGCAGGCGGCATTTCGTATCATCAAAAGTCTCTCCCGCATCATGGTCTCACCAATTCAATCCGCACCGTGTCCGCTTCGTAATCCTCCTGACTGCGCGACTCGGTGGCAAGAGCCAAAAATGACGAGTCTTCCAGAAATCGCATGGCGTGTATTGCCTGGGGCGGCGTAAATACCATATCGCCTGCCGACAGCACCGCCCTTTCCATCTGGCCGCCCGCAACCGGCTTTTCGGAGTATTCCATTTTTCCGGAGAGGAGATAGGAGTAGTGCGAATCTTTCTTGTGATAATGGTTGGCGCGCACAGCCCCCGCATGCGACGTGATCAGCAAAATACTCTTGATCGGAGTGCCGTTATCCAGAATCTTGGTGATCGCTCCGCGCACATCCACAAACTTCGGCGTAATGTTTTTGGTCAGAATCATAGGTAAAAAATAAAAACGCTGTCCAGATAAAGAATAATGATTTTTTACTCCCCTGTCCACTCTTGACAAAGAGATTTTTTATATGATAAATATGAATCACATGTGCGGATTCGGCTTGATAGCAACTTGACAACCACATAGCAGGAAAGGGTAGAGAGTGTTTGATTATCGCTTGGGACAAATTCTAAACCGTTATAGCGGCAGGACGGCAACATACCCCGAAGACAAACCGGATATCATTCAAATCCTGTCGTATGGTACGCTCCCAACGCGCCTCACCGAGGCCACCATGGAAACCACTTTCAGAGGAGCACAAATATGGCGCCATTCCCAGGACGCGATCATCGTATTTGGAAACGCAGAGTATCTCTTTCACATGGCGGCGCATACCGAAGCCCGTTACAAAAGGGACATGCTCCGAAAGTACGGGGTGCCGGATTCTCGGATGATGGATATCGGGGCCATCAATAACTCCGTCCAGGAGTCAATGGCAACTCGGAATGCCTTGCAGGAGGCCCGCATCACCGCCAAAAAAATCTGCCTCGTGACGGGGTCTATGCACAAACCGAGCGCGTATGCGATCTGGAAGTATGTATTTCCGGAAGCGAATATATTTGTTTCCACCATACCCTACTGGCGCGAGGTCCAGTCGGATCATCCGGTGCTGGTCCAGCGCGGGCCGTGGCGGTGGCTCGCGGCAAACATGGCGCGCCACTATGGATTTCTCGCGTCGGTGTATTGCGAGAAACATCTGCCATTCATGCCGATCACTCCTGCCCACCTTGCAAAGTGGCATCATAGAGCGTCAACGGATTGACGCTTGCATCCCCCCGCTGAAGAAATTCGGCGGGTTTTTCTTAGAAATCGCAGCAGAATATGGAGTTCTTGAACAGGCTCTTATGTTTCCTCCAAAATCCCGCGAGAGACGGCATCAAGCATGGCGGTAACCCGCATGCCATGGCTGATGCCGCTCTCCGGCTCTAGACCTCTACGGACACAGGATATAAAATGCTCCAGCTGATTGCGCAGGGGCTCGCGGCCGTCAAGTACGGGCGCCAGGATCTGGCCCTCCCCGAATGCCAAAAATTGCGAGGTGGCTTTATCTTTCCCCGAGGCCCGCGGGTACGGATGCAGAAATAATTTTAATTTCTCCTTTCCTCTGTCGTCAAAAACCGCCATGCCTCGCTCTCCGGCAAGAGTCATACGCCTGATTTTCTCGGGCGCAAACCACGATACCGTGATGGCCGCAACTAGCCCGCTTTCAAACGTCATCGCGGCGGACGCGAAATCATCTCGGCCGCTGCCCGAAAAATCAACCGCGCGGGCACGCGCGTCCCGAATCGGACCCGGAGAAAAAAGATAGTCAATCATTGCCATCTCATGCGTCGCGGTCTCCCAAAAGCATCCTATGTCGGAACGAATCGGGCCGAAATACAGATGCTCGGCAACCAGATACCGCGCTCGTCCGATCACACCCCGCTCCAATTCGGATTTCAAGTACCGAACATAATCATTATAGAGATACTGATGTCCCACCAGAAAAGTGCGGCCGCTTTTTTGAACCGCATCGCAAATCTGCTCCGCCTCCGCCATGTTCATCGCCATTGGTTTTTCCACCAAAACATGTTTGCCCGCCTCCAGAGCCGCGATGACGAGTTGAGCATGAGATGTCGCCGGCGTTGCGATCACCATGCAGTCAAGAATCGGATTGTGCGCCAAATCGTTGGCATCGGTAAAACGACCAACGGCGGCAGGCAGCGTTGGAAAATTTTTCTCAAAAATACCGGGCGAGGAATCGGCCACCGCTGCAAGAGTCGCCCCCGGCATGTCTGATAGAAGCCGTATATAATGCCTCCCGAAATATCCTGCTCCGGCTACTCCAAAACGAAGCGGACGCTCCATACGTATAAAATCAAGAGATACACTCGCCGGCCGGCGGCATAGCATCGCGAAACCATGCAAGCGTGCGGCTCAAACCCGTATTGAGATCCACCTGCGGCGCATACCCAAGCTGCCCGCGGATTTTTGCGAGATCCGGGCACCGGCGCTGCGGCTCGTCCGCCGGATAGATTTCCGGATATTTGACAAGCTGCGCCCGTACGCGCCCGGGAAAAAGATCCGAGACCATATTGGCAAGCGTCATCATGTTGACTTCTTCCTCGTCCCTGCCCACGTTGTAGACCTCGCCTCCGGGCGCGGAAAGCAATACCTTGAAAAATCCGGGCATGGCATCGCTGATGTAGCAGAACGTCCGCGTCTGATTGCCTTTGTCATGCACCGGAAGTGATTGTCCCGAAAGGCCACGCGCCAAAAAAGTCGGCACCACGCGATAATCATTTGCCTTCATGCCCGGGCCATACACATTGAAAGGCCGCACAATCTTCACCGGCACCTGATAGAGCTGATGGTACGTCATACAGAGCGTCTCGGTCAGCCGCTTGGACTCGTCGTAGCAGGCCCGCGGCCCGATGCACGATACGTTCCCGCGGTAGGTTTCGGGTGTGGGTATGAAATTGGGATCCGGATCCCCGTAAATCTCGCTGGATGAGAAAAAAAGAAAGCTCTGGGCGTTTTTTACGCGCGCAAGCTCCAGAAGATTTTTTGCGCCCATGATCGCCGAGTCAATCGTCTCAAGGGGAAATTTACGGTAATAGACGGGCGAGGCAAGCCCTGCCGCATGCACGATAAAATCCGCTCCTCCTTCCAGAGAAAGGGGCTTGGTGATATCGCCTTCTATGCGGCGGATGCGCGGGTCAGAAATCTCGCCGATGAAACTCTCCTTGGAGCCGGTGATATAATTGTCTATGGAAACCGCCTCGCAGGGCTTTTTCAACACCTCGCGATTGAGCGCCT
>CAYXAG010000017.1:9353-11419 GCA_964462235.1 uncultured Candidatus Saccharibacteria bacterium | reverse complement strand
GTCATGCGCACCACTTCACTGCCTAAATCGTTTGTGCAAACAGAGCTTCCCGATCTGGAGGATCGCCTGATCCACGGATTCCTGCCTCTCCAGCATCTCTTTCCGGAACGCATTTTTGACGCTCCTCTCAATGAGCCGGCGATTGTCGGCGTATCACTCGGCATGAGCATTGCGGGGATGCGCCCGATCTTTGAGATGCAGTTCTCGGGGTTTGTTCAATCCGCCCTTCATCAGATCCAAGAGTTCGGGCGTTCGCCCCAGCGCCACCATCGCATGCTGCGCCTGCCCGGTGTGTGCCGCCTGCCGTTCGGCCACGGGGACCGCATTGAGCACCACAATGAATGCGAGATCGCGGAATTCTCGCGCATTCACGGCATTGTGGTCGCTTGTCCCTCCACGCCGCAGGATTTTTACGATATGCTGTTTGCGGCAACGGCGTCCGACCGCTTTGTCGCGTTCTTTGAGCATCTGGACCTCTATCGCATGATTTCTTTGCGCGAGAAAATCGTGCGCCGCGCTCCTAGGCAGGCGATAGAAAAGTTTGGCATCCGTGTCGCCCGTAAGGGAGAGGACATCACGATCGCAAGCTACGGCCGCATGCTCCACGAATCCCTGGCGGCCTCCTCGCTCCTTGCCCGGGACGGCATCTCCTGCGAGGTGCTTGATCTGCGCATCATAGCGCCGCTTGATGAAGCAACGCTTCTTGATTCGGTGCGCAAAACCGGAAGATTCCTCGTGGTCCAAGAGGAATGCAGCCACGGCTTTGGCGGGCATCTGGTCGCTCTCATCGCCAATGAAGCGCTGGAATATATCCGCGCGCCGCAGATTCCGCTCCTGGGCACGCCCTGCAGCTTTGCGCCACCGCCGAGGTTCTGGGAATTTCACGTGCCTCGGCAGCGACTCATTGTGGAGCGCGTAGAGCGACTTATCCGAGAACAGTAGGAGACAAAAAGATCCCCGCGCCACGCACGCGGGGTTTTATATAAAGATAATCCGTGTTTGCCCGGAGAAGCAAAACTTGCTACCTTCCTGGTAGATACCCACGCGCAAGCCCGCGATAATATTAGAACCCATCTCAAAATTCGCTTATCATGTGGCGAGATACGGGATTTTTGATGCGGGGGCGATGCGGCGGACGCCAAGATGTATTGGCAATACATTGAGGCGGAGCGTGCCGGCCGCAGCCAAAAATCCCGTATCGGAGCGTGAGATGGAATTTTGAGATGGGCTCTAGACAGTTTCTTCATGATCATCACGCCCATCAAAACACGCATCATCATGCCGCCCCGGGACGATCTTCTTTCCGCGCTCAAAAAAGCGCTGCCGCGGGTGCGGGAAAATACCGTCCTGGTCATAACGTCAAAAGTCGTGAGCATCTGGCAGGGACGATGCATACCCAAAGCTGAAATTTCCGATAAGGACGAGCTGATCAAACAGGAAGCAGATTTCTATCTTTCCCGGGAAGCAACACCCCATGGCTGGGTGATGCATACGCTCAAACACAACATCTTCATCCCCTCTGCCGGCATAGACGAGTCAAACGCCAACGAGCATTATATTCTGTGGCCGCAAAACCCCGCCGCTACCGCCAAGGTCCTGTGGCAATGGGCACGCAAAACATACCGCCTGCGCAATGTCGGCATTATCATCTCCGACTCGCGCAGTCTCCCGTTGCGACGGGGCGTTGTCGGATTTGCTTTAAGTTACTACGGATTCCATCCGCTCAAAGAGTATCGCGGAACCCCGGACCTTTTCGGAAGAAAACTGAAGATGACTCTGACGGATTTTCCCGATGCGCTTGCCTCTGGAGCTGTTGCCATCATGGGCGAAGGCAAAGAATCAACTCCAGCGGCTGTGATCGCCGACGTACCGATGCTGAAATTCACCGGCCGTCCCTATCGCGCGCGCCGCCCCCATTCCTCATACGACATTAAAACCAAAGAAGACATCTACTATCCTCTGCTCTCCTCCGTACTATGGAAAAAAGGCGGAGGCGGACGGAGAAGCCACTTCCGGTCATGGAAATAAAAAGAGAGTCGTATCACTACGACTCCCAAACGAGAAAC
>CAYXAG010000017.1:0-9343 GCA_964462235.1 uncultured Candidatus Saccharibacteria bacterium | reverse complement strand
CGGCTTTACCCTCCGGGAAAAATTCCACGACACCGCGCGAAAACTTTGACGAAATCCTGACCGAAGGAGATGCGCAATGCCTGATGAAACCGCATCGCTGCGCTTCTATTCCGAATCCCTTTGCCAAAACAATCAGGCGCTCCGCGTCTTTCTGGCTCTCTACGACCACGAGTACGCCCTGGCCGCCGTTCCATGTAGCGTAGCACTCCTCATCGCTCATGCCTCGCCACAGGGCACAGTCGCGCATAACCTGGGGCGGAATATAGAGATTTCGCAAATCCGCAGACAAGCCGCGAGGGAATAACACATCCTGGGCAAGTTTGGATTTGAACGATCCTCCCGAGAGATGCACAATCGCGTGCATACGGATCATGGGCTGAAAATCGCCCGAGAACCACCCGTGCGCCGTGGTAAGAAAGCGATCATACAACACCGCGGGTGCGGTCGCAGCAAAAATCGCCTCACCCGCTTCCGGCGACTTCCAGTACTTGCGTCCGAATCTGCGCCCAAGCGCCTCGCGAACGGAGCTTAAGCCGCACCCGCGAAATCCCCTTTCCTGAAGTGCGATAATCTTATAATCCGGGCGCAGCGTATCGCCCGTGATCTCTTTTTCCGGATGCGCTGCGCCGAATACCGTGCCCGACCAGTTGAATTTCAGATGCGCGTCGGAGATGGACGAGCCCACGCACACCCCCATCTGCGCGGTCTCGCCCTTGTAGACGACAAAACGGTGCTGGTCGGCAAGCACTTTCAGGCCGTAGAAAAGTTCCTGACATGCGCGGCGGGTTTGGCTGCCGGCAAGACCAAGGGTTTCCACGTCCAACTGATTTGTCAGAAGCATCAGGGGCAGTCTGCCATGACGCGTCATATCGCCGAATGTCATGGCCACAAGGTGCGACGCCGCGTCCCGATACTTCTGGCCGGCAACCGCGAGAATTGACATCGTGCCAATACCATCCGCACCGGCGTCAAACCAGCAATCCACCGGCAGATTGCGCAGCCGAAACATCCGAGGCCCGCGAAAATGCCCTGCCGCATCGCTCCTTACCTCAATATAATCGGAGTTGTCGTAGGTCGATCTGCAAATCTCCCCGGCAAAAGCGCTGAAACAATCTTCTGCCTTTCTGTCAACGCCATCCTCGCTGTACGCATCCCTCATCGCAATCTCCCGAATGAATGCCCAATAGTCATGATTGATCCTGCAAAGACCCAATCTCTTTGTATCACAAATTATCTTTTTGCCAAAATAAGGAGATTTTTAAGGAGCGAGGCAACCGTCACGGGCCCCACTCCGCCCGGAACGCGCGCAAGATAAGAGGCCTTTGGAGAAACCGACCGGACATCAACGTCGCCCACCACGCGCCCCGCCGATTCCGATGTGCCGGCATCCACCACGACAGTGCCTTGCCGCACCATCTTTCCGGTGACAAATCCCGGACGGCCGATACCCGCAATCACGATCTCGGCACTTTGGAAAAACGGCTCCGGATCATGCTCCGGGCTTCCGACAACGCTGAAGGAGGCGTGCTCCGAAAGCAACCAGAGCGCTACAGGCCGCCCCACCAAGCTGCCCGCGCCCAAAAGGAGAACGTGTTTGTTTTTATAATCAACTCCGTAGTTTTCAAAAAGAAGTTTTATGGCCTGCGCTACCGGAGGCATGATGCTGCTTTTCCCAACGGCAAAATTGCCGATGGCCCGGCCAGACAGGACATCCGGATCTTTCTCCGGCGGAATCGCGTTTAAAATGTAATGTTTATTGATGTGCGGGGGCAGCGGAAGTTGGATGATGACTCCCATATTTTTTTTCTCATGCACAATTACGGCAATCCGCCTGCGTAGCTCGTTGGTCGTAATCGTCTCCGGAAACGGATACACGCGCACCTCAACGCCGATTGATTCTGCTGCTTTTTTCTTCTGCGTGATAAAGCTCTCCACCACCGGGTCTTTGCCGACAACCACCACGGCAAGGCGCGGCTTTGCGGGCAGAGCCGCAATTTCCGTTTTCAAGTCGGCATATACTTTTCGCGCGATTTTTGCCCCGTCCAGAAGTATCATGCCCGAATCGTAGCAAGGCGATATGAAAAAGGAAAGCGCCCCGGACGCTCTCCTATGCCTGCCTGACCGCGTCAATCACCGCAAGGAACTTTCTGGTCTCAAAAACATCATGCGTGCGCACCATGCCAGCGCCATTCATCACAGCCACCGCAGTCTCGGCAAGCCCCGCTTCCAGCCGCTCCTCCGGCGGCGGAATTTCTGACATCCCAAACGCGTCTTTCAGAATCACTCCAAGATGACCCTTGCGCGAGACGTCGATCATAATCGGCAATCCCAACGTCTTGAACTCCCCAAGACGCCTGATGATTTCCAAATTTTGCGCAACGGTCTTGCCGAATCCGATGCCCGGATCAATGATGCATTGCTCTTTTCTCGCTCCGCTTTTTATCAGAAACGCAATCTGCTCTTCAAAAAACTTTTTAATGTCGCCGATGATGTCCTCATACATAATTTCTCCCTCCTGCATGGTGCGGGGACTGCCGCGGATATGATAGATCACAATGGGGCATCCGGACTCGGCAGCGACCCGCGCCACGGACTGATCAAATAGCGTCCCGCCAAGACAATTTATCATGTCCCCGCCCGCCTCCAGCGCCCTGCTCGCAACTTCTGATTTGCAGGTATCAATGGAAATAACCGGCGCTGGGCCGAATCTTTTCCGCGCCGCATTGATGACCGGAATCACGCGCGCCAATTCTTCCTCCGCGGAAATCGGCACAGATCCGGGCCGCGTGGACTCTCCGCCGATGTCCACGATATTCGCGCCTTGGTACAGAATCTCGCCGAGGCGCGCAATGGCTTTTTGCGCATCAGGAAAAAATCTGCCGCCATCGTAAAAAGAATCCGGCGTGACGTTGAGCGTGCCAACCACCAACGTCCGCCTGCCAACCGCAAGCATCCTGCCCCGCGGCAATCCAATATGATGCCAAAATGTCATGCGGCAACAATCAATAGGTCTTACTTGTCCGTTTCTTGATATCGTAAATAAAAATACCTCGCTCATCAGAAACGAGATTATACAGAATGCGATACGCACCGACTCGCCTGCGCCACCTGTTGCTTTCGCCGCCGAGTTTTACGATATCGCCCTGAAACGGATTTTCTTCCCTTGCGCTGATGACAGCATCAAAACGCGCTTGATCTTCTTGGGAAAGACGGCGCAATTCTTTTCTTGCGGCATCAGTGAGAACGACGTGCCAGCTCATGCCGTATTTTAGACCGCGGGGTATATTTCCCGTCCCGGATCTCTTTCTCCCCGCGGCGGATGATACGCATTTCCTCACGGCTAGGCTCCACGACTGGCATCAACGATCGCAGAGTGGCGAGTTCTTCGTATCCCTTGCGCGGAATCACCACCAAATCGCCTTTTTGCGCGAGTTTTTTGGGAATGGTGGCGATGTTCATGGCTCCATGATAAACGACAAAAACAAAAAGTAAAGAGGAGTAAGGACAACGATGGCGTATATGAGGAATATACGCCAAGGAGGACTGACGAAGCCGCAGCCAAAATCCCGCAGTTGCAGCAGGAGAGGGAGTTTTTCAACAGTCTCTCAAACTGGAAACCGCCTACAAATATCTTTTACATTCTTCTTGATACTCTTGATATCCCTCCCTGCCAATGCCCCGTGGATCAACCCAGCGATTCTTTGCATTTCTTTTTCTTTCATGCCGCGGGTGGTGAGAGACGGCGTGCCGATACGAATACCTGACGGATCAAAGGGAGAGCGCGTATCGTACGGAATCGTGTTGCGATTCACCACAATACCGGCCTCTTCCAGACGATCCTGGGCCTCGCGGCCGGATATCCCGAAAGAGGTGAGGTCAAGGAGCATGAGATGGTTGTCGGTGCCGCCGGAGACCACTTGAATCCCGTGTTTTGCTATGGCGCGGGCCAGCGCCCGCGCGTTTTTTACGACCTGCCGGCCGTATTTTTTAAACGACGGCTTCATCGCCTCTCCCAGAGCCACGGCAATCGCCGCGGTTTGATTGTCGTGCGGCCCGCCCTGAAGTCCGGGGAATACGGCCTTATCAATCGCCTGCGAAAGAGGGATCTCTTTGCCCTGCCGTCGTATCGCCCGATCATTGCGGGAAAAAATCAAAGCGCCCCGCGGTCCGCGCAAGGTCTTGTGCGTGGTCGTCGTGACGACGTCGGCATGAGGGAAGGGCGATGGATGCGCTCCCGCGGCCACGAGTCCGGCAATATGGGCCATGTCTACCATCAGATGCGCGTCGACCTCACGCGCGATCACGGCAAACTTTTTAAAATCAATCAGGCGGGAGTATGCGGTGGCACCGGCAATAATCAATTTCGGATGTTCCCGATGCGCTCTTTTCCGGATCTCCTCAAAATCAAGGTATCCATCGCGCCCCACACCATAGGGCACGGTGTCATACCATTTTCCTGAAAAGTTCACGGTGGCGCCGTGCGTCAGGTGCCCGCCAAACGGTAAGGCCATGCCCATCACCTTGTCTTTGGGCTCCAACAGGGCAAAATACACCGCCATATTGGCCGGAGCCCCGGAGAGCGCCTGTACGTTTACACTCCACTCTTTGCCGAGATGAAATACTTTTCTGGCCCGCTCAATCGCCACAAGCTCAATCTGGTCAATGACGCGATTGCCCGCGTAGTAACGTTTTTTGGCATATCCCTCCGAATACTTATTGCCCAGCGCGGAGCCAAGTGCCTCGCGTACGGCCAAAGATGCAATATTTTCTGACGGAATCAAATCAAGCGTCTCCTGCTGACGCCTTGTTTCTTCGGCGATCAGCTGTGCGATGTAAGGATCCGATTTTTTGAGGTGGACCATGGTGCGAGTTTAAAAAATTAAAATAGCCGTCATACTTGAGGCACTTTTCGTTTCGGGCCGCGGTAACTCACACCATAAAATTCAAAATTACCCCTTACTCTGCCAATCCCCTTTGCTGAAGCGATTGACGCCCAAAAGATGCCAGTCAAAAGGGTTTGATACGCGGATGTCCCGCCACATACGCCGCGCGCTTTCGGTTGATAGCTTCGGATATACGCTTTCGTCGCGACGCGTTTGCAAGATCCCGCCAATCGCATGCCCCCGCGTCCCCTGCTCGCGCAGTTCAAACTCCACATCCAGATGATCCGCGTCTTTGACGATCTTTGCCTCCAGGCACTCGCGTTTCTCATACTCGCCCACGAGCTCCGTAAACTCCTCTCCAAGCGAAGTATCCGCAAAGATATCTTTGACGGCGGTATGCTCGTCGCGTTTCGTATACAGACGCGCCACATAGTCCACGTCGCCGCACCGGCTTTCGGACAAATCATGCGCCAGCGCCATTTTCAAAATCTTTTCATGATTCCCTGTTTTTTCCTGCGCTGCAAGCGCCAAAGCAATCCAGGCCACCCGGAAACTATGCTCGGTGTTATTCTGGAAATCCGGATTCAAAAACCGCTGCCACATGCGCTTCATGTGGCGGAAACTGCCGACTTCGTACAAAAATTCTATGTCGCGTTTTGTTTCCATAACTCTTTGTATCCTAACAAAAGCGGCCCGATTCCGCAACGGAGTTTGACGATGCCGTCGCCCCGTGGAATACTGATGATGAGATGATCAAGAAATTCGTGAATATCGCGGGCGCCAAGGATCGCCCGCGATATGAATCAACACTCAAACAGATCGCGCGCTCCGGTGTGTGCCCGTTCTGCCCCGCAACCATGCGCTGGCACACCAAGCCGATTTTGAAGCGATACCGCGGATGGCTCATAACCGAAAACATAAGTGTCTATGCGAATGCCCAGCATCATTTTCTGATCATCGGCCGGTCGCATAAAGAAAACTTAGAAGAACTGGCAAGCCGCGACTGGAACGCCATCTCGTTTCTCTTCAACTGGGCCATAAAAAAATTTAACATCAAAGGCGGCGGCATTGCCATGCGCTTTGGCGAACCGGCCTATACGGGCGCTACCGTCCGCCATCTTCACATGCATCTCATCTCTCCTCACCTGAAAAAGGGAAAGGCGGGGGTCGTATCTGTCACCATCGGATAACTCGTACACAAAATGTATGAAGCCCTTTAGCCAACGCACGCCTGATGCTCAATATCAGAATCTTCTCCGGAAAATTTATGAGGAGGGCGTTGAGGTATCGCCGATCCACGGGGAGCATGCGCGCATGCTTGTCGGCCAGCAGCTGCGCTATCCGATGGACAACGGATTCCCGGTCATCACCGAGCGCGATCTGTCGGGCGCCATGTTTACCGGCGCCGTTGCCGAGCACATCGCGTTTTTGCACGGCGCGCACACACAAGCCGAATTGGAAAAATTCGGCTGCAAATGGTGGAAGCCATGGGTGACCAAAGAAAAGTGCGATGTCTTCGGGCTTCCCGAAGGCGATCTTGGCGACGGCTCGTATGGCGCGGCATGGGCCGCATTTCCGACCCGCGAGGGCGCGCCGTTCAATCAGATCAAAAACCTCGTGCAGCAGATCCGCGAGCGGCCGTATCTGCGCACGCACTTCGTCTCGCCCTGGATTCCCCAGTATGCGCTTCAGCACTCGGGGCTCACGCGAAAAGTCGTTGTCGCCCCATGCCACGGCTGGATACACGTGCTCGCGTTTCCGGAGACCCAAGAACTTTCCATCCATCATTTCCAGCGGAGCGCGGATTTTCCGGTCGGAGTGCCGTTCAACATCATCCAGTATGCGTCATTCGGCATGATGCTTGGGTCTGTCCTGGGCTACAGGCTCAAAGACGTGGTCTATACTTTTTCCGACGTCCATATCTACGAAAGCCAGTATGAAAAAGTGCGCGAGCTTCTCGGCCGCGAGCCGCGCCGTCTCCCCACCGTCACCCTTGATCCGTCAGTCCAAGACATCTTTGATTTCCGGCCGGAACATTTCGCACTTTCCGACTACGAGCCGCATCAGAAAATGTTTATCCCCACACCAATATAAATGAATTAGCACAACATTCATACGATCGTATGAATGTTGTGCTGTGGCGCTTACCTTGTATGCAAAAAAATTCGTCAATCCGGATAATACGAAAAACCGACCGGATGGCATGTATAAAAACATCATCGAAAAAATCGGGCAAGACGGCGTGTGTCCGTTTTGTCCGGCGTATCTAAAACGCTATCACAAAAAGCCGATCATCAAAACCGGACGGTATTGGATACTAACGGACAATATGTATCCGTACAAAGGTGCGGCGCATCACCTCCTCCTGATACATAAAAAGCATATTGAGCATTTTTCGGAAATCACTCCGGGCGCTTGGCAGGAACTTCAGCGCCTCGTAAATTTCGCAGTTAAAAGAAGAGCTGTCAAAGGAGCGGCTTTTGTCATGCGATTCGGCGATACCTCATACACGGGCGCATCCGTCTCTCATCTCCACGCCAATATCATCGGCGGTGCGGGCAAAAACCGCGCGCCCATCATGTTCCGGGTGGGATAGACGCCTCACATAATTTCAGCCGGCATCCCAGGGATGCCGGCTGATTTTTTCTGCCGCCTTTCAATTGTCGCGGGTGATATCCCTGCGCCATAAGCAATACACGTGATCCTGTTGTACGACGATAAACGAGGATTGAAGAATAGAGCCATACTTCTCTAAAACAGGCCAGCTCATTCCTCGCGCGTCCGGCGTCAACCCTCGCAACCACTCCAATTTGCGCTGCATGCTGGCAAGCGTTTCCAGCAAAGACCATAGGTCTGCCTGAAGGACATAAAACTCCGGCGCTCGTTCGTATCCTTCCCTCAAAGCTTCTTGCACTGTTCGGACTTGATACGGAGCGAATTTGAGCATGAGTGCTTATTCCTCTTGTGAAAGATCAGACAACAAAAAACCTATGCGTCCTGCATAAGTTCGGCGAGGGCTGAAAAACAGCCGTTTGTCTTACGCGGACACAGTGTGGGAAGCCGGGTCATACGACTTCGCATATAAAGGCTCGGACTTATCCCGATAAATCGGGACACACCGTTGCGCGACAGTGCGGGATTCTCACCCGCTTCACTCTATAACCACTTAAATTTTCAAGTACTGGAACTATATCATCCGGGGAATACAACAGTCAACTGACTTATAATGAGTTTGCTGAATAATGGCTTGTAGACAACAAAAAGACGCGAATCTTGGTATGTGGAGAGATCGAGCGGTATTTCTCCCGCAAGAAACGAGTATTCCGCCTTGGTGAAGAACGAACTCGTCATCTCAAGAATTTCCGTGCCAACTGCTACCTTACGAGTATCATGGAAATTCTTGAGTGGGCGACCACTCCGCAGATATGGATGTATTATTTAGCAGACTCGATTGGTCTTGACAAAAAGACGCATATCCCTCACAATCAACGCGTGTTGTCTCACCAAAGCGCGTGTGGGTGATACAAGCACAAGAGGGAGAGAGTTATGCGGTACATTTTCAGTGTGATTCTTTCGCTGGTTCTGGCGGTTGTCGTTGCATCTCCGGCAACGGCGAGAGGAGGATTGCCGACCCATTCGCAACTTGCGGCAGCACTTGTGCAGGCATGCGCGAAGGAGGTCAACAACGGAGCAATTTTCTCGCCCTGCGAGATGTGGGCATCCATGGTGGGCCTCAACGGCAAGGTTACCGTTGTGGTGAAGGGTGGGGGCGACCCATGGCGAGGCAGTCGGGTTATAGCCATGCAAAAAGCTAATACCGCGGTGCTCTTTAGCAAAAACCATGGATTGGCGCTCTCCACGGCAAATCTGTATAGCGTCGTTCAGGACGGGGGAAGTTTGTTCGGATTGCAAGCCAGCAATCCGGTGGACACAGGCGCGGCCTATCGAGGTCCTGCCGCAAACTATGGCACACCTCGCGACCCGGCAGTAGGTAGGCGGGTCGGGGGCGTGAACGTGTTTGGCGGCGGGCTGGCGTTGTACACACGCGGCGGCAAATTCGTCGGAGGGCTTGGCGTGAGTGGAGACAGTGCATGCGCTGATCACGTGATTGTGTGGCGCATTCGCCACTATCTTCACCTTGATTATCTCCCTGCCGGCGTCAACAAGGAGAGCTACGGCGGAGCGATTCCCCCGGCTTCTGGCGATGACAACATCGCCTACGGGGCAGGAGGATTCTCCCAACACCCGTACTGCGGGTTTGGCGAGAAGACGGTGAGTGATTTGCCGTCGGTGGTTTCCCCCAAGGTTTCGGCCAGTAAGTAAACAACGCCCACACGCGCTTCCAACAGGCCGCTTTGCGTTCAAGCAGAGCGGCCTCACTTTTTCCAGACGGACGATAACCCGCTGTAACCCCTCACACTCTCAAATACTCCCCGAAAAAGCTTGTTTGATATCTCTGC
>CAYXAG010000016.1:0-11960 GCA_964462235.1 uncultured Candidatus Saccharibacteria bacterium | reverse complement strand
GTTGAAACGACGGGCTGGAAGCCCGGGGTATTCCTCCCAAATTTGGGACAATAAATGAGTGTTGCTGCGGAGGGGATATGGAAAATGATATGGAAAACAATGGAGTAAAAACCAACGGAGGATTTTTGAAGCCGGAGCGTGTAGTGCAGTCTCTGGCAATCGGCAAGGGGGATTATATCGCGGATTTCGGAGCGGGACACGGCTATTTCACCATTCCTTTTGCGCGCGCCGTGGGAGGAGACGGCAAGGTATACGCGATAGATATTCAGAGATCGGTGCTGGATATTGTCCGCAGCCGGGCGCGTCAGGAACATCTTTTAAATATAGAATACATCCGGGCGGATTTGGACCGGGCCGGCGGCTCGCGCCTGAAAGATAAATTTTTGGACGTGGTGTTTATCGCCAATATACTTTTTCAGGCTCCTCAAAAAGTCGCGTTCATGCAAGAGGCATATCGGGTCTTGCGTCAGGGCGGCCGCCTGATCGTGATAGAATGGAATACGGGAGCAGACGGCGTGCCGGGATCTCGTATCGGGCCTGATGATGGTGCGCGCGTAAAGAAAGACGATGTGCGCGCCAGGGCCTCTGAAGCGGGATTTGAAATGGATCGGGAATTTGCTGCCGGATCAGGCCACTATGGTCTGGTGTTTGTAAAAAGATAGCATCTTCATGTCTCGTCTCTTTATTGTCATCGGGGGGATTGTCGGGATTGTGGCCCTTATTGCTATCGTAGTGGGCGTTTTTGGCGTCGGCCGCGTACCTGCCTCACCCGCTCCGGTGACGCTTGAGATGTGGGGCATCCAGGATGACGAAGCCGCATGGACAAAGGCCTTTCAGGATGTAAAAACTGTCCTGCCTTATATCACGGTTCAGTACCGCCGCCTGGATGAGAATACGTATGAGGAAACGCTGGTGAACAGTCTGGCGGAAGAAAAAGGGCCAGATATTTTCATGGCGCCGCATACATGGGTTCTGAAGCATCACGACAAATTTTTTCCCCTTCCGCAGGAGGCGATGCGCTTTAGCGCGGCTGATTTTAAGAACGCGTTTGTGGAGGGCGTTTCGCACGAGTTGATCTCAAACAAGGGCGAGATTCTCGGGCTCCCGCTTTTTGTAGACACGCTTTCTCTCTTTTACAATAAAGACATATTCAACTCCGCCGGTATCGCAGAGCCGCCCTCCACATGGGATGACGTTGCCGCTCTGTCCCGCAAGCTTACGCGTATAAATCCGGGCGGGGATGTGGCGTCAGGCGGAATTGCGCTGGGCGGATCGCGCAACGTGGAACACAGTTTTGAGATTCTTTCGGCTTTGATGATGCAAAAAAGTGAGATTGATCCTGCAAGTCGCCCGCTTGCCCCGATATTCAGCCAGGGCGCGGAGGACGCGATGAAGTTTTACATGTCTTTCTCGGACCCGGCGGACAAGAATTTTTCGTGGAATAACGCCGCACCTGATTCTCTGGATGCGTTTGCCCAGGGCAAAGTCGCCATGATGATTGGGTTTGCCGGCGATATCGCGCGCATCCGCGCGCGCAATCCCCATATTAATCTGGGCATCGCTCCCCTGCCCCAGACGGCGGGAGTGGCGACTTCACGCGATTGGGGCGACTATTTTTTCCCGGCGGTCTCGCAGAGATCTTTGCATAAAGGAGCGGCGTGGCAATTTCTTCTTGCTTTGAGTTCCCGCACTGCTGCCAAGACGTATCTGGATGCGACTGGTCGGGCTCCGGCGCGCCGGGACCTGGTCAGCGTCGGTACCGCATCCGAAGATTTGGCGGTTTTCTGGCGGCAATCCCTTATCGCGAGCGCTTTTCTCACGCCCGACGATGCGCTCACGCGGCGTTTTTTTGCAGCAGCCATTGACTCTGTGGTCTCGCATGCAAGCACCCCGGCCGGCGCCATCGGGTATCTGCGCGAGCAAGCGAGGCTGATTTCTCCATGAGCAAAAAGAGCCCCATTTTTCATTTGGGGAGAAGTGCATCCCTCCTCTTTCTCTTCTCCTTCATCCTCCTCTCTCCCCTTTTCTCTCTGCACGCACACGCCGCAGGCCTGGTCCCTTGCCAAAACATCATCACCAAAAGCTCTGATGGTTCCGTCACCGTCAGCGACTCCTGCAACGTCTGCCAAGTCTTCCGCCTCTCCCAAAACATCCTCAACTTCATCTATGACGTTATCTCCATCCCCCTGGGAGCCATCATGCTCCTTTGGGGAGGCATCCTTATTCTCACCGGAGGCATGAGAGGAGACCCTGGCGCAGCTCAACGCGGGAAAAAGATACTCACCAATACCTTGATCGGCCTGGGCATTGCATTCTTTGCCTGGATCGCGATTGATACTATAATCAAGACACTTGCAGGAGGAGGCAATCTTTTCAATGCAGTAGGCCCGTGGAATAAGATTGAGTGCGAGGCGCCAGGAGATGTTACTTTCTCGGCCCCTCCCAAGCCTCCGGCGCCCCCCACCCCGCTCCCGGATAACCCGCCCACGGCCCCCAAGCCGTATTTGGACAACGTAACAGCCAGGGCGCGCATCAGAGGTGCGGGTATGGATATTTCTAGCACAAGCACATGTAGCGATCAGAATAATCCCAACTGCACCAGCCTGCAGAATATTCCTGCAGTGGCGGTGGACGAGCTGATTCGTCTGAACACCGCATTAAAAAGCGCCTGTTCCAGTTGCAATCTTACGGTCAGCGGCGGCACCGAAGTGGGCCACAAGACGCACGGATCCGGCATAAGCATAGTAGACCTGAGCGCCAGGGACGATCGTATCAATCAATTTATTAAAAATCTTATCGGGACCCCGAGCCCCAAGATCAACACCTGGTATAGAGGAGGAGATGACCATTTTTACTTTTATGAAGGAGATCATTGGCACGTGTGTCTTACTTCTGCTTGCGCGCCGCATAACGTGCGCAATGACCAGATCAGGGGTCTCTAAGAAACTGTTGAAAAAGCCCCTCTCCTGCTGCAATTTCGCTACGAAGAAAGCTTTTTCAACAGTTTCTAAGACATGAAAGAACGCCCACTACATTTTGCATCCCTCCTCTTTCTCTTCTCCTTCATCCTCCTCTCTCCCCTTTTCTCTCTGCACGCACACGCCGCAGGCCTGGTCCCTTGCCAAAACATCATCACCAAAAGCTCTGATGGTTCCGTCACCGTCAGCGACTCCTGCAACGTCTGCCAAGTCTTCCGCCTCTCCCAAAACATCCTCAACTTCATCTATGACGTTATCTCCATCCCCCTGGGAGCCATCATGCTCCTTTGGGGAGGCATCCTTATTCTCACCGGAGGCATGAGAGGAGACCCTGGCGCAGCTCAACGCGGGAAAAAGATACTCACCAATACCTTGATCGGCCTGGGCATTGCATTCTTTGCCTGGATCGCGATTGATACTATAATCAAGACACTTGCAGGAGGAGGCAATCTTTTCAATGCAGTAGGCCCGTGGAATAAGATTGAGTGCGAGGCGCCGACCAGTACCTACTTTGCACCGCCCCCGGTGCCGTCAACGAGCGCCGAGCCGTTGGCCGATACTTGCAAGAAAGATGATTCTTTGCGGGATGGAGACGATGTGTGCAACGATTCCATCACCCGCGGGTTTGTTAATTCCACCCTCAAAGATCCGGAAGGGACCGGAATCCGCAGCGAGCGCGTGGGCAAATGCACGCCCGGCGCGCTGGCAAGCCTGCCTTCGGTATATGACAATTTCTTCAACAGCGCCGCAAGCGATACCGGGATTCCCAAGAGTCGTCTTCAGGCAGTCATGATGGTAGAATCAGACGGAGACTCTCTTGCAAGAAGCAACGATAATGATGGCAAGTCCTCCTACGGTCTTATGCAGGTCAGGCCCGAAGCTGCCTGCGACACGGATCCTTCAATCAACGGATGCGGTAAAAACAGCAAAGGAAGAGGTGTGGTAAAAGATAAAGTGCTCGTTATCAACAGTTTGACAAATCCCCTTACCAATATCAAGGTCGGCGCGGCAAAATACAAGAGTCTGCTTACCAAATACGGCAGCAATGACTTGGCAGCGGCTTCTTATAATGGCGGGTTTGTGGCCAATCAGGACAGCGTTGATTGCCCGGGGGTTCGGAAATGGCAATGCGAGTGGGACGATAGAGCTCATACCATCCGTAATAGTCGCCCCGGGCACCCAGGATTCGGCTACACGCGCGGCTACGTACCCAAGGTAAACGCCACCGAGCAGCAGATCAAAGACGGCGAGTGTTAGATCTCAATTTAGACCTCAATGATGAGTCCAAAGCGCATGTGGAAAAGTCGTTTGCAGATTGCCTTTCTCTTTGCTATAGTCGCAATAGCTCGTTTTGCGTATGCGGATCCGACTCCTACGGAGTATAAGAATCCGCTCAACAATGTTACCACTTTCCCTGCTCTGATCGAGGCCATTGCCAAAGCGGCCAGAGATGTCGGCCTGCCGTTGGCTGCCGTTGCCATCATATTTGCCGGATTCAAATTCGTGATTGCGGCTGCCCAAGGTGATCAGGCCGGGCTTACAGCAGCCCGCAAAATGCTCTGGTATGTGCTCCTGGGCAGCGGAATTATCGTGGGAGCGTATGTTATTGCGACCGTTGTCGTAAATACCATAAAGAATTTCAGTCCTTCTTAAAAATAAGAGTCAAGCATCAAATTGTTTAAAGAGAAAGGTCGCGTTAATTAAGATGATGTTTTCATTCTTTTACATCGGATATCGGTGGGTTTCAAACACCGATGCAAAAAGAAAAATTACAAAATCCTTATGTCAACAGTATTGAAAAAATCGTATAAGCCGTTGATATACGCATTAGCAATCATAACTCCGTCTGTGACGTTCGCCGCCGCTCGCGACATAAGTCCCCTAAGGGATTTCATCAATCAGATCACGACTTTTTTGAATAGCACCATCATGCCGTTCCTGATGGTCGTCGCCACCGTCATCTTCGTCTATGGTATGATTATGTACATCCGCAGCGCGGGCGAGGAGCAGGAGAAGATGCGCAATCTGATGCTCTGGAGCATCATTGCGCTTGCCGTGATCCTCTCGCTTTGGTCGCTGGTCGGCATCCTGTCTAAGTTCTTTGGCACAGCGGTGATCAATCCAGGGCCCACCACCTAAATAAGAGCGATTCAGGCCTGCATTATGGCAGCAAGATAATTGATTCATGATTAAAGTTCCAAAAGGTAAAGCGTTTTTCCATCTTTCAACCAGTCATCACTGTATTGTTGATGATAGATACGAAAGAAAATTACAAAATCCTTATGTCAACAGTATTGAAAAAATCGTATAAGCCGTTGATATACGCATTAGCAATCATAACTCCGTCTGTGACGTTCGCCGCCGCTCGCGACATAAGTCCCCTAAGGGATTTCATCAATCAGATCACGACTTTTTTGAATAGCACCATCATGCCGTTCCTGATGGTCGTCGCCACCGTCATCTTCGTCTATGGTATGATTATGTACATCCGCAGCGCGGGCGAGGAGCAGGAGAAGATGCGCAATCTGATGCTCTGGAGCATCATTGCGCTTGCCGTGATCCTCTCGCTTTGGTCGCTGGTCGGCATCCTGTCTAAGTTCTTTGGCACAGCGGTGATCAATCCAGGGCCCCAGCTTTAGTATGGCATGTTGCTCAAGAATCTTATTGATCAGACGAAGAATTTGCTGAACGGAACCGTTATTCCGTTTCTCATGGTTGTTGCCACCGTGGTATTTATCTACGCGCTGGTGATGTATATCGGCAAATCAGGGGATGAGAAGGTACAGATCCAGATGAAGGCAACCATGCGTTGGAGCATCATATCTTTGGCCGTAATCGTCTCCGTATGGTCGCTTGCGGGTCTGCTCTCTTCGTATGTTGGTACGGCGCCTATTCCGGAGAGGGTTTGGTAGTGCGAGGCAAGGCACTTTATGGCAGACATTGATGAACAACATTGATCAGTTCATAACCAGTCTCAAAACCCAGATTCTAAACCCCCTTATCTCTCTCTTTTTTGTCCTGGCGACCGTGATATTCATGTGGGGCGTGATCCAGTATGTGATCGGCTCGCAGGGAAATGAAGCCGAGTTGGAAAAAGGAAAGCAGATTATGAAGTGGGGCATCATCGGCATGGCGATCATGGCTTCTTCATGGGGTATTGTCCATATCCTTTGCAGTTTCTTCGATGCGTGTAAGGGTGTTTTCCCATCTTGATACACATAAGAGAGGAAAAAGAGTTTAACTTCGCTCTTCGGCAACCCCGAAGGGCGAAGTTGCGTTTTACCCTTGTTTTTCCGTATGATTCTGATAGGGTGGGCAGGTGGCGGAACGGCATACGCACGAGCTTTAGAAGCTCGCGGTCGCAAGACCTTGAGGGTTCAAATCCCTCCCTGCCCATCTAGAATTTGCGTCATCTTTTCATTTATGATACTTTGTTCGTATGTCACTGCGCGTTGCACAAAATAAATTCAAGGTTATTATTGAGCGAGACGAAGATGGTTTCTTTGTCGCATCAGTCCCCGCCTTGCCGGGTTGCCATACGCAGGCACGGAGCTTTCCGGAGTTATTGGAACGAGTGAGAGAAGCAATCTCTCTTTGTGTAGGTGTTTCAAAAACGAGTCCTGTATACCGGAAAAAAATTCAACAGTTTGCGTATGAGCCGTCGTTTGTCGGCCTGGAGTTGGTAACGATGTAGAGTCTCTGCGAAAGTCGTATTCGCATGCTGAAGGCGCGTGATGTCATGCGCATTTTGCATTCTGCGGGATTCAAACCTCGGCGCCAATCAGGATCGCATATATTTTTTGTTCATACGGATGGCCGGGCTACTCTTGTGCCGCGTCACGGCGGAGAGGACATCGGCCGGGGACTCTTGCGCCGGATTATGACGGAGGCAAGAATGACGCCGGAACAATTTTCAGAATATTTGTAATGAAGTGCCGATGTAGCTCAGTGGCAGAGCAACTCCATGGTAAGGAGTAGGCCGTCGGTTCAATCCCGACCATCGGCTTATCCCCGATTCATTATCACTCATTATTGGCATAAGAGTTTCTTGATATGCCCCAACCAAATTTAGTGCGATTTCAGTGCACCGTATGCAAGCGTTATAATTACTGGACGCGCAAAAATATCCGCAAAGTGGAGCGGAAATTGGCGTTCAGCAAATACTGCAAGTGGTGCAGGAAGCATACCGCGCATAAAGAAACGAAGAAAACATAGTACACACTCGCGTCTTTCCTGATATAATGAATAAAGATAGACGTGAGGGGGAGCTTAGGTAAGTGGTATACCGGCGGTCTCCAAAACCGCATTCGGGGGTTCGATTCCCTCAGCTCCCGTTGAAATCTTAGGTATCATGAGCGAATTCCTGCTTACAGCTCTTCTGACGTGTGCCGCAGCGGGAGTTGCGCTTTTTATGTTTTGTGGCATCGTGGTCGGAAAGTTTATGGGAGCGCCGTATGTGCGCTCGCGGAAAGAAAAAGTGGCAAGAATGATTGCCGTTGCTGGCATTGTCGGGCAAGAACGGGTTATGGATTTGGGTTCCGGAGACGGGTCTCTCGTCATTGCGGCGGCGCGCGCCGGCGGGGACGCCATCGGTATAGAGATGAATCCATTTCTGGTTTGGTACTCGCGTCTGCGCATTCGCCTCGCGGGGCTAGAGAATCAGGCTCGAATCGTGTGTGGCAATTTCTATGACGCTGATCTTGGCAGAACCGACGTTCTTTTGCTCTATCTTCTGCCGGCTACTCTGGCGTCTTTACGCATGAAAATGGAGCAGGAACTCAAGCCGGGCAGCCGGATTATTTCCAATGCGTTTCCCATATCGGGTTGGGAAGCAGCGCATGCAAATGACGGCATATTCCTGTATCGCAAGTCATAAAGTATATGAGCAAAAAGGCAATGGAAGATCAATCAGGCGCCGAGTTGGAAGCGGCGCCCGGAGAATCTCCCACAAGATCCGTCAGGATTTCCAAACCCGCAATGATAGGTTTTTGCGTCCTGCTCTGTCTGGGATTCTTTGCGTATGAAGTTTTTGTCCCGCATCCGGCTTCATCGGAACCAAAAAGAGTAGAAATTCTGCAGGGGTTCGGCTCGCGCAAAATTGGCGCGCTTCTGAAAGCTGACGGCATTATAAACTCTCAATGGATATTTGTAATCTATGTGTCGTTTTTTGGCGAAGCATCGTTGCTCAAGCCCGGCACCTACACGTTTACCAACGCCGCGATTCCGGAAATAGCGAGCGTTTTGGTCCGGGGTCAGAGCAACGAGCGCGTGTTTACTATACCGGAGGGATGGTCGCTTGCAGATATCGGCGGATATTTTGCAGAGCAGGGCACGATGTCCCTTTCTACATTTCGCGACTCTGTAAGCGTCAGTCAGGCAAAAAAATTTACTGTAGAGTTCCGATTTTTGGCCGATAAACCGCCAGAAGCGGATCTGGAGGGATATCTTTTTCCCGATACATACCGAGTTTTCCTTTCTGCCCGTCCTGAAGATGTCATCGGGAAGATGCTTGAAAATTTTGGAGCAAAATTAACTCCGGAATTGGAGAAAGAGATCGCGGGCCAGAAGAAAACTATTTTTGAAATTATCACCGTAGCATCCATCATTGAAAAAGAGGTCTCATCTGATGATGATCGTGCCATTGTCTCCGGCATCCTCTGGAAGCGACTATCCGTAGGTATTCCCCTGCAGGTGGATGCGACTATTTCATATATTAAGCGACAGGCGACCGACGGCAAACGGTTGGGACATCCAGAGGACATCTTGCTTGCGGATACAAAAATTGACTCCCCGTACAATACCTATCGCAATCGCGGCCTGCCGCCCGGTCCCATCGCCAATCCCAGCCTCTCTGCGATCCATGCGGCCATATTCCCCCGCTCGTCCTCCTATCTTTATTATTTATCTGCGCCGGATGGTAGGACCATCTTCTCGCGCACATTGGAGGAGCATAAAGTCGCCAAGATGAAATACCTTAGCCGACAGCCGTAACCGCTTGACATTCCCGGCATTTCGCATACACTGATTGTATCTTCCAAAGACAGTCGGCGATCAATAAGTCCGGCCCAGGAATAGCATAAAGTTATAGCTTTTGCTTTTCCGGGCCGAAAAACGGCTTTTTATGTTGACAAAATTAAAAAAGAGAGAAATTGTAGAGGGCCTTGCTGAAAAATTCGCACGCCAGAAAGTGGCCATATTCAGCGATTTTCGCGGGGTTTCAGTCGCCAAATCAGAAGCGCTGCGCCGTTCCCTCAAGAAAGCGGATGCCGAGTACAAGGTCGCCAAGAAAACCCTCATAGCCAGAGCTCTTGAGCAGGCGAACATCAAGTTCGGGGTTAAGGAACTTCAGGGAGAAATCGGCATTGCGTTTGGTTACGAAGATCAGGCGATTCCGGCAAAGACCTTGATGCAGTTCGGCAAGGAAAACGAGACGTTTAAGATTTTGGGTGGACTTTTGGGATCGCGCATTTTGACTGGACAGGAGATTTTGACCCTTGCTCGTCTCCCTAGCCGCGAGGTGCTGCTGTCTCAACTGGTTGGGGTGCTTTCGGAGCCCATGCGCGGTCTGGCAACTGTTCTTAATGCGAATTTAAGGAATCTTGTGGTCGTGCTTAACAAAATAAAAGATAATAAATAACTTAATTCAGGAAATACTTTTATGAGTAAAGAAGACATTATTTCCCACATAGAGAAAATGACGGTTTTGGAGCTTTCCGAACTGGTAAAATCTTTAGAGGAGAAGTTCGGCGTATCAGCTGCTATGCCTATGATGGCAGGTATGGTGCCCATGGGTAGTGTTGACGGCGATGCCGGAGAAAAGAAAGAGGAAAAAACATCTTTTACCGTTGAGCTCACCAGCGGCGGCGGCCAAAAGATCCAAGTCATCAAGGTTTTACGCGAGATTACCCCTCTTGGGCTTAAAGAAGCCAAAGACCTTGTGGACGGGGCTCCAAAAATCGTGAAAGAAGGCGTTTCCAGGGAGGAGGCAGAAGATCTGAAGAAAAAGATTGAAGCGGCTGGCGCCACCGTCACTATAAAATAATTTTTGAGCTCGTTAAACTCGCATGCGGCCATGGAGAAACTTTTGGAAAAGCTTTTTGAGTCAGTCCCGAAAGTCCGTATCCTGCGCTTATTCATGCATAACCCGGAAGAATCCTTTAGCATGGAGGAAGTGGTGCGGAGAACAAAAGTCAAACGTCAGATTGTGAATAAGGAGATCGGGAAGCTTGCTCAAATGGGTATCATAAGGCATCGGATTGTCAAATCCGCTTTGGCACCGGACAAGCGAAATCCCGTTTTCAAAAAGACAAAGATATTTGAGACAAGAAGCGATTTTCCTCTCTTTCTGGAGCTTCGAGATCTTGTCACCAAATCTTCTGTCGCATCACGCAAGAAAATTTCCCAACAGTTGAAGGCAATAGGAGGCGTGAAACTCGCCGTTATTTCTGGGGTTTTCCTCAATAGCGAAAATGCCCGTACCGATCTCCTGATTGTGGGTGAAGACGTAAAAAGGAGTCGTCTTGACGCATTTCTTAGCCGCATGGAGTCAGAACTTGGAAAATCCATTCAGCATACGCTTATGGATAGCGATGAATTCAGATATCGCATAGATATGTACGACCGCTTTCTGCGGGATATCCTTGAATACCCTCACGAGAAGCTGATCAATCGTTTGGGGATATGATATCTATTTCAAAAATCGGCGCTCAAAGCCGATTTTTGATTTCAAATGATATTTTTTATACAATAGTCTGCAAGACTCAGGGGCGACTAGCTCAATGGTAGAGCGTTGCATTCACATTGCAAAGGCTGAAGGTTCGATCCCTTCGTCGCCCACAATGTTTGTTCCACGGGAAACTGTCTTATAGAAACATAAGAGACATAAAGGACATCTAATAAATACGATCATTTTTTATATCTGCGAAAACTGTAAAAGTGTTCCACGTTTTACAAATTTGTCCCACACATGCCTTCGTTAAAAAGAAAATTCGGAGATTTAGGAGAAAAAATCGCAGAACACTATCTAATTGGCAAGGGATATGGGGTTATTGAGAAAAATTATCAGAAACCATGGGGAGAGATTGATTTGGTCTGCAGAAAACAGAATAGGATCGTATTTGTAGAGGTGAAAACTCGTGAAAAGAAAAACGTGGAACACTTTCTGGCTGAATCTGCAGTCAATAAAGGAAAAATAAGAAAACTCCAGAAAATATGCGAGACTTACCTTTCAGAAAAAAAATATGCTTATAGCCAAGAATGGCAAATTGATGTTCTTGCTATATACATTGAAAAAGAAAATAAGAAGGCAAGAGTAAATCATATAGAGAATGCTATTTTTGATTCCGTTTACTAAATATGTTTTACGTGTTACGTTTCATATAGTTTCATATTACGGGGTATAGTGTAATGGTAGCACGAGTCCTTTGGGAGGATTTAGTCCCAGTTCAAATCTGGGTACCCCGATATACTAAAATCCGGGCCGTATGGCCCGGATTTTAGTATATCTTCTGACGATTTTATTTTACGGCGTCTTTCAATCCTTTTCCGGCCCGAAATTTTGGCGTAACCGTGGCTTTAATCTGGATTTTCTCTCCGGTACGGGGGTTCACGCCCATCCGTGCATCACGTTTCTTTGTCACAAAAGCTCCGAAGCCGGAGATATTCACTTCCTCTCCTTTGCTTAATGCTTTAACAATGGTGTCAAAAACCATATCCACCGCATCTTCGGCCATCTTCTTGGTTTGACCGAGTTTGGCGTGGACTTCGTCTACGAGTCCCATTTTATTCATAACAATCCTGCTAGAACATTTTTAGGTATTGGATACTCGACCTTTTTGGCAAGTCTATAATAATGATTATTAGAGTATAATAAATTTGGCTTATTTTGTTAACCAAGGTTATCCCCATCTGGAATATGATAGAGCTGTGGATAAATCATTCCGTTCTGACTGTGTTCATGCTATACTCCCCTTACCATCGCTT
>CAYXAG010000015.1:0-12356 GCA_964462235.1 uncultured Candidatus Saccharibacteria bacterium | reverse complement strand
GGGAGAATCGAACTCCCGCACCCCGCGTGCAAGGCGGGTGCACTGCCACTATGCTACAGGCCCAAGGATAATAAAAGGATAATAAATATTAGCAACCCGGGGAAATCATCAACGATGATTTTCCCCCCACTAGGAATCGAACCTAGATCAATTGCTTAAAAGGCAACTGCTCTGCCATTGAGCTATGGGGGGCGGAAGCAAACTGCTTTGTTTTCGCCGGGCATTTTAGCAATTCGGCGGAGACCACGGCGGCTTGCCGCCGTGATGGATAGCCGAGGCAGTCGAAGGCGCGACACTATCCTGATTGATTCCGTCCGAGCCGCGGGGGCAAGCCCCCGCGTAGTTCAGGGTGAGCCTGCGCCGTAGGCGCATGCGAACCCGTAAAAATGCCCCGGATCGCCCTGTCGGAAGCGCGGCGCAGGCTAAGCCAGATACATTTTATCGTAAAAGTTGCTGGAAATCAACCCGGTGGTATGATGCGTTTAATTGACATAGGGTTCATAGCATCATGAAAGTCCTCGTTCAAAATCTCGCAATTGAGTACCGAGATGAAGGCGTCGGCCCCGTCATGCTTTTTTTGCATGGCTGGCAGGATACTCTCCACACGTTTGATCTTCTCGTGCCGCTCCTGTTTCCTGCGAGGAGAATAATCCGGGTAGATCTGCCCGGCTTTGGCGAGAGCGAAACACCGGGGGAAAGTTGGGATTTGGACGGCTATGTCCGGTTCGTCAGGGACTTTATCCGAAAACTCAATATCTCCGTTGATACGCTTGTCGGCCATTCTTTTGGAGGACGAATTGTCATCAAGGGCGAAGCCGCAAAGGAGCTTGATCCCCGCAGGATCATACTCATCGCCTCGGCCGGCACAGTCAAGAGGCGTACGGTGCGCAATGCGGTCATAAGAGCTCTGGCGCGTATCGGGAAAATCGTAACCTCCATCCCGCCTCTCCTTTTTTGGAGGGAGAAATTGCGAGCAAGGATGTACCGCCTGATCGGCAGCGACTATATGCACGCAGGGGTGCTGAAAGAAACCTTCTTGAAAATCATTTTTGAAGATCTCAGCGCAAGCGCAAAGAAAATGACAACGCCTGCGCTTTTGATCTGGGGCGCCGAGGACACGGAAATTCTTTTATCCGAGGGAAAAAGTCTATCCCGATTGATTCGCAATTCAAAATTCAAGGTCGTAAACGGCGCCGGACATTTTGTCCATCGGGAAAAGCCGCAAGAAGTCACAGAGCTTATGCAGGAATTTCTCCGATGAAAAACTGGCTGTCCCGTTATAGCGCGCGCTATCCGCGGTCCCTCGTGTATATGCTTCAAGCGACCGAATATACCGTCCGCGATTATTTGGTCTGGTATCACAGAACAAAAGATTTTGCTCATGTTGAGCGCCGCAGGCAGTTTGTAAAAACGCCAAAGGCAATTCTTCTGCTTACGATTGCGTTGGTTTTTATCCTCTTGCTTTGGGGCGGAGCAATTTGGGTATTTTTTATTGCTACGAGCCCGCTAAGATATATGTGGGCTCTTTTGATTCTCTTTTTGTCGCCGTACGTCGTAGCGTATGGAATGGTGATTCCGCTTCTTGCGATAAGGATCTTGATCCAATGGCCCCTTGAGTCCTTGATACTTAGGAGAGCGCGAGAAAGACTGCAAGCGCACAAAGCCGTGAAAATAGGCATTGCCGGAAGTTTTGGGAAGACGACCATGCGTGAAATTCTCAAGGCCGTCTTATCCGAAGGAAGAAGGGTGGCGGCGCCGCCTCATAGTTACAATACGCCTCTTGGAATCAGCCGGTTCGTGAAAACGCTCAAAGGAGACGAGGAGATCCTCATTTTTGAATTCGGCGAATACTATCCCGGCGACGTGACAAAACTATGCGATCTGGTGCGCCCGAGCATAGGAATCATCACTGGCGTGAATGAAGCGCACTTAGAAAAATTCAAGTCGCTGGAACGAACCACGAAAACGATCTACGAACTCGCGGATTATCTCGGCAAGAAGCCGATGTACGTGAACGGTGAAAATGAACGCGCACGAAACAATGCCCGCCCCGTACACACCGTGTACAGCCGTGAGTCGGTGGGGGAATGGAAGATTGAAAATCAAAAGACTGATTTGACCGGAACGGCATTTACTTTGGTGAAGAACAATACGAGACTGGAGCTTGCATCGGGCCTTCTGGGTCTGCATCAAATCGGTCCCTTGGCGGCGGCCTGCGATATTGCGAGGAGCCTCGGATCGTCTCCTGCGGATATCAGAAGCGGGGTCAGCAAAACTAAACCTTTTAGCCATCGCCTGGAGCCAAGAGGCGATAGCGCCGGAGTCATTACGCTGGATGACAGCTATAACGGCAACCCTGACGGCGTTCAGGCGGCAATAGATTTTTTGGCGTCTTTGAAAGACTGCCGAAGGTGGTATGTGACGCCCGGCCTTGTAGAGATGGGAATTCGGACACGGGAAGTGCATCGGGAGATCGGCAGAAGTTTGGCGCGAGCACGCATTGAAAAGGTCGTCCTGATCAAAAATTCCGTAACCTCTTCCATTGAAGAAGGGTTAAGAGAAGAGGGGTACCGAGGCGACACACTGTGGTTTGACGACGCCCTTGCGGCATATGCGGCCCTGCCGCACCTGACGGCGAAAGGAGATGTGGCGCTGCTGCAGAATGACTGGCCGGATCAATATCAATAATGCTTATGAAAAAGACCATTGCCGTTATTTTCGGAGGCCGGAGTGTTGAGCATGACGTTTCCATCATCACCGCGCATACGCCTATTATCCAGTCTTTGCTTGCCGCGGGGCGATTTGAGGTGTGGCCGATCTACATTGCAAGAGACGGGTCATGGTATGCGGATCAGGCAATGAACGATCTTGCTTATTTTACGCAAGACGATTTTGGGGCACGTCTGGCAAGACAGAAGAAAGTGCGAATACTCTTTGATAACGGGCTAAAAATAATCTGGCAGGGCATCAGATCCAAGACGGTTCGCATGGATGTCGCGTTTCCCGCCATGCACGGCACATACGGGGAAGACGGCAGTCTCGCGGGGCTCTTGCGTATGGCCGATACCCCTTTTGTCGGCTGCGATCTGTTTGCTTCCGCTGTTGCCATGGATAAGGTTCTGACAAAGCAGGTTATAGCAGCCGAGGGTATCCCGGCTGTCCCGTATGTGTGGTTTACTAAAAGCGATTGGGAGGCGAAGAAAGATGTCTTGAGAAAGGACATTTCCCGCCTGAAATGGCCGGTTTTCGTAAAGCCGGTTCACTTGGGCTCAAGCATTGCCATTGCCAAGGTCAAGCAGCCGCTTGACCTTGAAAACGCCATTGAAGTCGCGTTGCATTATGACGACAAGGTGCTGGTAGAGGAAAGCGTTGAAAATCTGATAGAGGTGACGCTTCCGATCATGGGCAATGACGAGTTGCATCTGGCGGCGATAGAGAGGCCGCTCAATAGAACTGATTTTTTTGATTTTAACGATAAGTATCTTTCGGGCGGCAAGAAGACAGGAGGGGCGAACAGTCAATACAGCGAAATCCCGGCGAATATTGATACGGAATTGGCGAGTCGGGTGGAGGATTTCGGGAAAAGAACCTATCATGCGCTCGGCTGTTCCGGAATAGCAAGGGTTGATTTTTTGATTGAAGGTGTTGCCAAACAGGTCTATGTCAATGAGGTGAATACGCTTCCGGGCAGTCTGTATCATCACAACTGGAAGAAAATGGGGGTGTCGGGAGTGGAGCTGGTTATGAAGCTCATTGCTTTGGCGGAAGAACGATTTGGCGCGCGTCAGGAGGTAACCTATACATTCATTTCTGACGTCTTGAAAAAGAGCGGAGGCCAAAAGATAATATAAATCCGCATTCGGTCGGGGGACCGAATGGGGTTTGGGATACCGAAGCGTGTTGGGGTTTAGCAATTCGGCGGAAACCGCGGCGGCTTGCCGCCGTGATGGATAGCCGTCGCGCCGAAGGCGCGACACTATCCTGATTGATTCCGTCCGAACCGCGGGGGCAAGCCCCCGCGTAGTTCAGGGCTTCATCATGTAGGTAAGGCATCGCGTTTTGGAGCCCCTTGCTTCAGTCGACCCTTAAAAACTCCATCTCAAACTTTGTGCCATCGTGCTATGGCTTTTGCGAGCCGCAAGGGGAGCAGATGGACAGCGGCGAGTGAAGGTATATCGTGCCAGAGAAATTCAATGTGATCCTCCTGACTTTTGAGGTTTTGCGTTTTTGGGATGACTACCCGGAAAACAAAATTGATTTCATGGCGACGTATGCCGTGTTTGGTATAGATATTTTCAATGGAGCCCAGGAGCGGCCCGATTTTTGCCTGAATCCCGAGTTCTTCTTTTAATTCGCGCGCGAGCGCGCGCTCCAGGGTTTCGCCAAATTCCACATGTCCGCCCGGAAGAAAATACCAATCAGCCCCTTTGGCGCGGCAGAGAAGGATCCGCGCCCTGTGCAGAATCACTGCCCGAGTTATGATTTCGATGCGCCGTATTTTTTTCATATCGTTTATCATTTGTTCGGGTCAGATTTCTCTGTATGAAAGAATTCGTTGAGAGCAAGAAACGCCTCCGGCAAGTCGTGCTGGGCGACGATGAAGGTAAGTTCCGTGTAGGTAGAGACGATTTCAACGATATTGATTCGTTTGAGCGCAAGACGCCGGACAAAAGCGAAAATGATATTGGGTATGGCGATGTATTTTTCGTCAAATCGCGCCGTGACGCCCACCAGACCCGTGATACTTGCCTTTGCTTTTGCGGGCTGCATGGCGGCGCGGATGCGGGGGAGCGCTTGTTCAAGGGCCACGATAGTGATCTCTCCGGTGCCTTGCGTGACCATGAAAAAATCAGCAGTCCTGATGCGCCGGTCGCCGTAGAGCGCGCGCAGGCGCGCCAAATTGTCGCGCGTCCGGTCGTACGTCGCCTCAACAAGCCCCGACTTTACCGAGAGGTCTTCAATCTCTGGTTCGGGAAGCAGGGGCTCTCTCTTGGTGACCGTTTTTTTCATGCGCGAGAGCGCCACTACGATGCTGCCGGTCCGCACGGGTTTTTTCGTGCGCGCCTCCACGTCTTTGCGGATGGCTTTGGCATAGGCGGAAAGATTGAGGAATCCGCCGTTCAACGCGCTCAATGCAATTTCGGAAGAGTACAGGATTTCTTCCACCGTATCGGATATTTTCATCATGCCTTGAATGGTAATATCTATTACTAAAAGTGTCAAATAAGATATATTTTTATAAAAACTTTACATAAATTTTTGTCAGAGTAACCTGGATTCAGTTTCAGTACCTTAAGTTATCTATCAAACAAGAAGGGAATTGGCGTGCATCAAAATCCTGTCAGTATCGGTATGATCGGCGGAGTGGGCTACGACGTCCATAACGACCGCTCAAAAGGGTTTCTGCTCCAGATGCAAATGTCTCTCGGAGGGATTTCTTCTCTGCTTGAGCAAATTGGGGAGGAACATCAGGAGGGAACGCGTCTGACAATCCGTATTCCGCTGGCGCAAAGCGTTGATGCCACGCTTGCGTGGCGTCTGCGTGCGGAATGGAAGAGGAACGCTGAAATATCTTGCGAAGCCATGGTGTCGGTTGGCGGCCGATGCGGTCTCGGAGTCATTGCTTATTATGGGGCCAATTGTGCCGGACGCCGGACGCCGGGGGATTTTTGCTCCCGTGAATGGGTGATTCTGGAGGAGGCATGCAAGCGTCCTCCCACATCGCGCAAGCTATTGGCCGAGTATCGGGTCAACATCTTGAGAGGCCAGAGTGAGGCCGACATCGGCCGTCTGGCGGAGATCTATGATGCAAGCTTCAGAAGTTACAGCGCTGACCTCTCGGCCGAATCCATCGCGCAGATGGCGAGAGACAATACGATTGCGGTTGCGCGCGCCGCTGACGGAAAGATCGTCGCAGTCGCGCAAGCGGAAGTCGTCTCGCTCCTTATCGGAGGATATCCGTGGCGGCTGATTGAGCTGTCTGAAACTGCGACTGATCCGGTTTTTAGAGGCAGGGGCCTTTCCCAGCGGTGCAAAGGCCTGCTGTTGGAGGTCCTGCAAGGGCCGGATGCAATCTTTTATACGGAATCCAATGCAGGGCATCTGCCGGTGCTGAAATCCAATCATAACTTAGGGTTTCGTCCGGCGGGGCGTCTTGAACAGCATTGTGTTCTGGATTCGGGAGACGAGGAGCCGGCAGGCAGGGGAACGTACGCCAATCTCTTCGTATTCTCCCTGCGTTAGGCTGGGAGAGAAGCGAAAAGGGGACGGCAATGTGTCTGTCCACCGTCCCCTTTTTATACTACCCTACCTTTGCGCGGTTTGAAATGATTTGTTTTGTAATGATCTTGTGGCATGAGCACTCTTTTTTTCAACGGCAATTTTTATGTTGGCCGCGGCCGCCGGGCGGCCGCGGTGCTTGTCGGTAAAGACGGGTTTATCACGGAGGTTTTTGGCAAGATACCCGATCCGGCGCTGCGGCTAAGACCCGATGTCCGACAAAAAGATCTTGGCGGCGTTTTTGTCTTTCCCGCATTTGAGGATGCGCACAATCATCCGGCGGGACGGGCGAGGGCTTTTTACGAGCTTGATTTTCGGGCGAGCGAGGTCCCGTGGGGCGACGTAAAAAAAGCGATACGCGAGAGATCCCGTATCGTGCCTGCGGGGCAATGGATCGTCTGCCACGGATGGAGCGAAAAACGATGGGGGAAAATCGCAGCCGATGAGCTTGACGAAATTTCTCCGGCGCACGCCGTCCTGCTTATCCACGTCTCTTATCATGGCGGCGTGGTGAATAAAAGAGGGTTGTCGTCGCTGGCCGAGCAGGGGATAGTGGTGCGCGACCCCGCGGCACAGGAAACCGGCAGGGTAACGGAAGAGGATTTTGAAAACGTCATGGCCGCCACAGCCGGCGATTCTGGGGAGTATCAAAAAGCGATTCCGATGGCCGCAGGAGCGCTTCTGAAAAAAGGGATTGTCGCGGCGCACGATATGAATGTGACGACGTTCGATCAGCTTGATGCCTATCGGGAGCTTGCGCGCTCCGGCGCTCTCTCCATCGCTTCAGCCCTCTACATACATTCGCGGCTGCTTCGTGATGAAAAGAGAATTTTATCTTTTGTCCGCGATATGCAGGGAGACATAGAGATTTTCGGCTTGAAACTTTTCCTTGACGGCGTCATCGGCACGAGCACCGCCGCAGTATCGCGGGCGTATCGCGATGGCACGGGTTGGGGCGCACTGCGAATGCATTTTTCCGAGTGTAAAACCCTGGTCAGAAAAGCCGCATCCGTAGGGTTGCGTCATATTGCGATGCACTGCATCGGTGATCGGGCCGCGGATTTTGCCGTTGATGTGTTTGAAAAACTGCGGAAGGAGTATTGGCGCGACATCACCACATGGCGTCTGGAGCACTTTGAGATGCCAAGCGAGCGGGCGATACGCGCACTCGCCCGGAGCGGTGGTGTCGCGTCCATGCAGCCGAATTTCAATTGGGATGTGGCGGCCTACGAGACGCGTCTTGGCAGAGACGCACAGCGATTAAATCCATTCCGGAAGCTGAAAGACGCGGGAGTTACGATTGCATTCGGATCCGACGGCATGCCGTCTGGCCCGGTCGCGGGTATCCGATGGGCGACGCTGGATGCGCCGTTTGGGCATCAGCGTCTGACGATTGACGAAGCAGTGGAAGCATATACGATAGTGCCCGCCAGTCTCGCAGGTATGGATCATGTGCGTGGCAGGATCGCAAAAGGATACGAAGCGAATTTTGCCGTGTTCGCCCAAGATCCTTTTCATAATTCGTCGGGCGCGGACGATGGAGTTCCTCGCGCGCTGTGGCGGCGCGGAGTGCAGGTCGCTGGCGATGCATAGCGCCTGACCCCGGCCTTTTCCATGAGCCGCGGACTGTGATATGTCTTACGTATGCTGGGTACGCTCATCCTTACTTCCCGCGGGCTGTCGGATGTCTTTGTGCGCGATCTGGTGAGGACCCGGGTTGATTTTCCCGCGCGCGTATCCGTTGCCATGATCACGACCGCCGCGCAGGAAAAAGAAAAGAGCCCCTATGCCCGGTCGGATCGTCGGCGCCTTGATGAAATGGGTTTTTCTCGCATTGACTTTTTTGACGTTGAAAAAGAAGTCGCCTCCGGCCTGCGCCGCTACGACATCATCTATGTATCCGGAGGCAATACGTTTTATCTCCTGCATCATCTGCGCCGTAGCGGCGCGGATGCGGTCTTGAAAGATATGCTTGAAAACCGCCCCGTTCTCTATATCGGCGTGAGTGCCGGAAGCATCGTCGTGGGCAAAAGCATCGCCTCGTCAGCAGACGAGAACCTGGTTGGCTTGCAGGATTTGACCGGATTGCAACTGCTGGAAGAAGTTATCATTCCGCATTTCGGAGATCACAAGAAAGCAATCTATGAGCGTATGATTGCGCGGGGATACCGGGCAGTCTGCCTCCGCGACGGCCAGGCGCTTATCGTGGAGCACGGAGGCCAAATTATTATTGGATAGAATGAATGTATATGTCCATCAATACTGACCCCCATATTCACCGGCTTGTCATGTGTGCCAATGTGTTTATCCGTAAAGACGGCGCATATTTGATGCTCAAACGCTCGGAGAAGAAACGCTTCAGCCCGGGATATTTTCATACCGTCGGCGGCAAGATTGACGCTGAAGAGGATCCTTTCACCGGGGCTCTACGCGAAGTGCGGGAAGAGGCCGGCATCACGGTAAAAAATATGCGTCTGGAGGCCGTGACGTTTGAAATCATGCCTGAAAAAACCCAAGAGAACTGGCTCTGTTTTTATTTTTCTGCAGATTACGAATCCGGAGAAATCATCCAAACGGAGGAAGGAGAATTAGTGCTCATTCATCCGGAGGATATTCCGAAACAAAAATTGATCCCGTCAATCCGCGCCATCATACGTCATATCTTGGACCCCAAAGACGGTACGGTATTTATCCGCATGAGCTACGACAAAGCCGGCAACGTCGTAGAATCCGAAACCATCATCAATATCTGCGAACGAAATATCCCTACTACTCCAAGTGCAAACTGGCAATCATTCTGAAGCGGGATCATAGTATCATGCTTTCACCCTCAACCATTGATGGTCAGGGATATTTGCAACCCCATCATACCATGCTTTTTGCATATCTTTGCGGTGAAAGTGAATTATTAGATTCACGTTATAAGAACTTGACATAAACGGTAATTTCCTGTTTGCTGAAGGTGTTTTCGGCATACGCACCTTAAATATCTACCACAAGGGAGGTCTCAAAAATGCGTGAGATTTTAGGTTCCAGGATATCCGCGGAGCAGCATCTTCCGCGCATCACTATTTCAATAGTGAACCGTCTGCGATGCCACAAGGCGTGGCAACAGCCGTCTCTATTTTTTGATGAGCAAAAAAAGAGACTTCATATCTCGCCAAGTCCTTTGCCGTACGGGCGTCTGGGACTGTGTCCCGAGGGCAACCTGGACAGGTATATCCTGCCGCAGATACGACGTGTCGTGTTCCATGATCTTGTTCCCATGGATACGTATCTTGATGACATAACGGGTTTCCGATCGCGAATGATCTGGCGGCGTGTGATTATGGAGGCCGCCAAGAAAGTACCATCGTGGAGGATGAAGAATCTACTGTATCGGCGTCTTGGGGTCGATATTCCTGACTGGAAGACAACCATTATCGCGCCCAATGTGTTTGTGGACTATATCTGGCCGGAACTCATTGAGGGTATAGGAGCGAACACTTTCGTAGGTGAAGAAGCCATGCTTTTAACACACTTTATCTATCCTGACCGAGCAGAAATCGGCCATATTTCTATAGGAGCAAACTGTCTTATCGGGGTACGATCTTTGATCGCTCCCGGTGTCAGTATCGGCGACAATGCGACAGTCGGCGCATACGCGGTGGTTACACGCGATGTTCCATCTGGCGCAACAATACTCGGTCCAAAAAGCGGTTGATTTCTTCCGGTGAAAGACGAAAGAGCATGTGGCCGGAGAAGGGAACGGTTATACTGTTTTTACTAACCGCAGGCGTGAGCAACTCATCATTCTGAGACAAGAGAATGGTATAGCTAGTAAGCATAGCAAGGGAGACTCTTGCTATGCTTTTGATTTCAAGATACAGCTTTTCTATGGTTTCTATTTTGTTGCACATAAGGCAATAGGGGTAAATACTCCATCTCCAAAACCACTTTGATCCTTTTGCGAATTTACCAGGGCGTTTTCTTACTCCGAAAAATTGTTGTGCAAATTCCCCCATTTTCATTGATATAAAAAATGATCTTTTTATTTGTTTTGCAGCAAGTAGGGGATTAATGAGGATGATATGCTCAATATTTTGTATTTTGGGCGCGGCAAGGGCACAGAGAAGCCCGCCGAAACTATGCCCGACAAGTATGACTTTCTCTAAATGTTGTGTAGCGGCAATGATTTCATCAACCATCCCTGTCACCGATGCGACATCATTCCTTCGTGAGCCGTGGCCGGGGAGGGTCAATGCGACAGATTCAATCTGGTGCTCTTTGCACCATTTCTGCTGGGGCGCCCATACGTCGCCTGTAAGACCCAGTCCGTGGACAAAGATGACTGCCGGAGTCATAGGACAGCGCTTTTTACCGAGGTAGTGCGGGAGGTATGATTTTTCCAGCCGCGGCGGTACAAGAAGTTTTTGCTTACAAGTGCGGCTCCGGGGAGCGCCATTTCGCGGACGAGTTTTTTGGGATGCGTGACGTTGGTAATTTTATGCTGTCTGATTGCTCCAAAAAGAGACGGGATGGTTTTTTCCTCGGCGTCCACGAGCGCGTAGTCGGTATGGAGATTGTCAAACGTATGCGCGTCTTCTGATGTAACGATCATGGGAAGCTGATGTCGTACCGCGGCGTATGCGGCTTTTTTGTTGCGGTTGAAGCGCGGCGAGTGGAACCACGTATGCTCAATAGCATCTATGAGATGAATGTGTTTTTCCAGAAACTTCTTGAGCGAGAAGTTGCCGTACGAGAAGGGGTGCGGGGTAAGCACGAACGATTGAGGGTGCGCTGTGCGATAGTCATACAGGTCGGAAAACGTCCGTACGCGCTCGGCGTCTTTGTCGCAGTTGAGAATAATGAGATGGCGTCCTCTCCTGCCGGTGCTGCCGTCTGTTTCGTGCATATCAAGCTCAACGCCGGGTATCAAAAGGATGCCGCGTTTTGCGGCATATGCGGCATATTCCGGAGCCCACGCGGCTTTCTGATGGCACGTGAGCGCGAGCGCGTCAAAGCCGTGCAGTGCGGCGTGGTCAATGCCTTCGCGGGTAGTGTAAGGCACGAAGTCGCGCGGATCGTCTCCGGTATGGGAATGCAGATTTGTTTTTAGATGCATAGGTTATAGTCATTACTCCTTGGTATATGGAACAGAATGTATCCCGAGGAAGTTTCCGATAAATTTTCGTATCAGTCAAGTAGCGGGACATTGAGACCATTACAAAACTCTTTTTCGTAGCGAAATTGCGGGATTTCGGGCCAGACAAGGAAGGACGAGGAGGGCGTACCTGGCTGAAAGTACGCCGACGAGGACTGACGCAATCGCAGTCGAAATCCTGCAATTGTAGACAATAACGGACAGACATAAACGTGTCAACTTGACGAACTGATTGGCTTGCGACAGTATGCATACAAACGGATATTATTATGGAGCAAAAACCACACAACTACTATGAAATTCTAATAGCATGCGTCGTAATGATCGCAGGGGGAATTGTTTTTCCCTTGTCTGTTCTTGCTCAGAAAAATGAGGCATCGGAAATGTCTGCCACCACATCCGCGCTTTTTTCCCTCGGGCTTACCGAGGCGCAGATCAGAAAGTTACCGCACCAAAAGACGCTTGAAGAATGGACGCGTGAGCTTGAGCCGCCGGAACACAAAATTGATCTTCGCGCAACACCCGCGCAAAAACCTCTCAAGGCCGTGGCAATGCCGCCTGATGCGGCTGTAATGGACATAAAAGCATCGCCGACAAAAACAAAGAGCGGCGCGGCAAGTCCATTGGCGGTCAGTTTAAATGCCGCGCTTGCCAATGTTGATACCGGAGTCGCAATTTTGGACAATGGTTTGAATTTTTTGCGCGCCAGCCAGACGGCAAGCAGTTCATGGTCACATTACGGCGATTCAAGCGCCATCAGCGATACCGTAGCTGTCCTTGATGTGTTTAGTATGCTGGGCCTTGCCTCCGATACCGCCGCTACCAGCGGGGTTGCATGGCTTGGTTCGCAATTTCCGGACAATACCCTGCAAGCGGCCCAGAAATTCTGGATGCTTGCCCGCAGCGGACAGGACGTGAGCTATTCGTTTGACGC
>CAYXAG010000014.1:0-12490 GCA_964462235.1 uncultured Candidatus Saccharibacteria bacterium | reverse complement strand
ATTGAGACCGAGCGTGCCGGCCGCAGCCAAAAATCCCGTATCGGAGCGTGAGATGGAATTTTGAGATGGGTTCTACTCTATACTCCTGGCAATTCTCTTCCCTCTCCTTCTTCTCCGTAAATCGCGAGGCCTGCGGGCGGGCCGCCTTTTTTGGCCTCCACCCGTTTAACCAAAGGGCCGGTCAGCACAAGATTGGTCGGCAGGTGATAGACCGTCGCAAGCTCCTCCACGTTCATAACGTTGCGGCCGCGGGTCATACCAGCCGGCACAAATCCCCAATCGTAAAAATGCATGTCAAAGACGCGCTCCATAAAACGATCTTGCTTGTACATCTGGCGGCCACGGTACCTTCCATAAAGACGCTCGGTGCGGCCGCGGGCGCGGCGTTTTGGAAAAACATAGGGCGCGAACCAAATCTTGGCAAGAGTCCAGGCGCGAACATTGTGACCGAATTTGCTCACGGTCTCGGATGCGTATTGATTCATCGCCGAAAGCACCGAACGGCGCCCGAAGCTGGAGCTGAATACGTCGCTCGGAGATATGAACATGTAACGAAGAACAAAATTAAACGCCGGTTTTGCGATCTTCCGCTCAATCGCTTTCATCAGCTCAACATCCCCGGGAGCGCGGTCAATCATGATAAACTCCCCGAATTGCGGGCTGAACATCCGCCGCTTACCGGTGCGCTCTTTGATGCTCTCCACTTCTTTTTGGCCTTCCTTATGCCAATCCGTCCGGTCGCCTGTTTTTGGCTCTATAAGGAGCTGGCACCAAAGATATGCTTGCGGAGGGATACGCGCCATGGTTTCCAGCAAAGTTGCTACAGGGTCTACTTCTTTTTCTTCGGCTACCGCTTCAAAATCCACATACGTCCGGATGGGATACACACTTTTGTTCCCCCAGATATTTGAAAGCAGAAGCTCGTTTCCGAAAATACGGTATCCTGCATTGTAGAGTCCTTCCACGGTCGGCGGCAGACGGTTAATATAATCCCCTCCGGGCTCATGCGCGGCCTCGGTAATCTCAACATCCTGGTACTGCGCATAGAGGGCGGCCTCCAGATGATTGCGCCGGACTTTGGGAATATACATAAAGAAATGAATCTCGCCTCCAAAACTTGCGACTTCAAACGAAAACCATAGGGGCACTTCGCCATCCCAGTATCTTTCTTGATAATCGGATGCGGAATTCTGAATCGCATGCACCGCCAGAAACACCTGCTCCATGGCTTTGGGGCTTTTGCGGATCTCGCGAGGGATTTTAATTTCCAAAAGAATCCACTGATTGGTCACATACCGGTAGTAGTCACGGATATAGACAAGCCATATCTCCAACGCCAACCATAAGACAATCGGCACAGACCACAGCCACCACAAGCCAAAAAACCAGCCCAGAACGGCTCGCAGCAAGGAAAGATCCACTACATCAGCAATCATAAGTGAGGGCAAAACAAATAATAAAGGAAGAAGCAGCTGCTTCTTCCTTTATTATAAACCCAACGCGATACTTTGCTCAAGCGCTTCTACACAAGAGTATATTTCCCGTCTTCTGTTTTCTTGAAAAGATTCCGATTCTGGAGGTTTAAAAGGATCGTCTGGGGCTTGACCATACGCTTCTGGGAGGCGAGGGAGACAATCTCATCGCGCGTGAGCGGCCTGCCCGTTTCTTTAAGAACCGATGAGACAATATCCCGCACGGTCCCCCGCTCGTATCCCCATTCGCGCAACGCATACAGCCCCCGCCCCACCAGGACGAAACGCGGATCCTTGATAAGTTCGTTATGCACGGTTTGCGGATGGACTTTTTTCTTGCTCCATCCGCCGCGGTCAATGAGCGATGCCACCTCGCGGAAATGCGCGGGGCGTCCCTCGTGGCGCAGGGCGATATACGCCTTGTCCTTGATGCCGCGTGGCGTAATCGTGGACCAGGAGACGAGTCCGTATTGCCGGTAGGGATTGGCGACGATGGCGCGGGAAGATGCCAAATACGATTCCAGATGCGCCGCGTCTATTCCTTTGCCAAAAATCTTGAGCGCCGCATCGCCGGCAAGCTCCAAAAGTTCCTGATAAGAAACCGGCTGTCCTTTCGCTTCCAATGCCGCGACCGTATGCTTCACGACCTGTTCGGCCAAGACAGCCGTATCTTTATCCGTAGTCCAGCGATCCATAAATTCTTTATTCTCGGGCATAAAAACAAAAGCCGGATGCAGGGTCAGGAGAAAATGCAGATGGGGATGATGCCGCCGTTCGGCCACTGCGGAGAAAAGATGATGAGCGCCGCTCAATCGCCCCAAACTGGCAAGCTTGGCTTCCACGGCGCGAAATATCGGGTCTGCCTGGACCAAATGCGCCGGCGCCCCGGCCCGGCCCATGGCGTCGCGTTCAATCTGGCGGACGCGCTCGCGCGTAATCTTATAGATCCGACCTATCTGCTCCAAAGTGGCTTTTTCAGAGCCTTTTAAGGCGCACCGCCTCTCCAAAACATCCCGCATGCGGCGTGCCGGCAGGGCGCTGCAAATTCGCTTGGTAGCTTCTTGTGGGCTTAAAGGCAGATAGTCCATACGTAACGTATTTTCATAGTACCATACTATTTTTTTCTTGTCCAATTCTCCCAGATGACCAGGATCGGGCTTGCCACAAAAATGGAGGAATAAGTCCCGAATACGATTCCGATGATGAGCGCGACAGAAAAATATTTCGTGGAAGCGCCGCCGAGGAAAAATACCGCCAGAAGCACAAGCAACACCGTGAGTGACGTCATCAGGGAGCGCACCAGTGTCTCATTCACGCTCCGGTTGACCGTACACTCAAACGGCTCCGGCGCTTTTAACCTTCCGAGGTTCTCCCGTATCCGGTCAAACACCACGATAGTATCATGCACCGAAAATCCCAGCACTGTCAAAAGCGCGGTCATGAAAAGCGGGTCCGCTTCCACGCCCATGGTATAGCCCAAAAGGGCAAACGCTCCGGTGGGGATCGCGACATCATGAATGAGCGCCACAAAAGCAGCGACGCCGTATTTCCACGAGGCAACCGGACGCGATACCTTGCGAAATGCCCATGCGATATAGCTGATGATGGCGCCGATCGCAAGAGCGAGGGCCCAAAACGCCCGCTGCTTCAACTCTATCCCGATGGTAGGTCCCACGGTGTCAAATCGTCTCTCCACGACCGCAGACTGCACGGCGGACGACTTCTGTGGGGCCAGAGCAGAAAGAGTCCCAAGCATCCGCTGATGCGTCTCCTCGTCCACCGGCCGGAAACGAAGCAGAACGTCCCGCTCGCCAGCCGGCTGAACCACGACTCGGTCCACACCGGTGCGCCCCAGCGCCCGCTGGATGTCTCCGGGTGCGGGACGCGCGGACAAAAACTCAACCTCCATGAGCGAGCCGCCGGTAAAATCAATCCCCCACTTCAATCCCCAAAGTGCAAACGCAAAAATGCTTCCGACAACCAAGAGGCCCGAAATCCCAAGAAAAATAAATTTTTTACCCATGATGTTCATACGCGCAAAGAAAACCCGTTCAAAAAGAGGATTTTCATTTTTTCCGAGCGCCTATTCAGGACCGCCAAAAGCAGGGTGCGCGAGACGCTGACCGCAGAAAACATGGATACGAGAATGCCGATGCCCAGTGTCAGCGCAAACCCCCTCACAACACTTGTTCCCAGCCAATAAAGGATTGCCGAGGTAATCAAGCTTGATATATTGGAGTCGCGGATGGACGTCCAGGCGCGTCCGAACCCTTCGCGGATTGCTCCCTCCAATGCCCTGCCTTGGCGCAATTCTTCTTTCATGCGTTCAAAAATAAGGATATTGGCATCCACTGCCATGCCGATGGAAAGAATAAAACCCGCAATACCCGCAACCGTCACGGTCACCGGTATTAATTTAAAAATCGCAAGGACAATGGCCGCATACAGCGAAAGCGCCAGGACCGCAAGCAGACCCGGCAGCCGGTACCACAAAATCATAAACACCGCGACCGCAAGAAAACCGATCAGACCCGCATACAAACTGCGATGGAGTGATTCGGCGCCCAAGCTTGCCTCCACCGACTGCTGGGCAACCAACGCAATGGGAACGGGCAAGGCGCCGGCATTCAGACGGCCCGCAAGCTCTGATGCCTGCTGGGGCGTGAAATTGCCCGTAATCTGGGCCCTGCCCCCGCTAATCGCCTCCCGCACCACCGGGGCCGAGATCGGGGCGCCATCCAGATACATCGCAAGACGCTTGCCGATGTTGCGCGCCGTCAGATCCGCAAAAATCTTGGCCCCCTGGTCCGCCAGCTCCAGGGACACCTGCGGCTGGAACGAGTTGCGGCCGAAATCAACATCGGCGCGCTTGATATAGCGGCCCGTGAGTTCAGTCGGTTTGAAATCCGCATCTTCTCCTGTCTGCTGACCCTTTTTTTGCTCGTCCAAAATCGCCACGCGCTCCTGGGCAGTACGCTCCTCTCTAAATTCCAGATACGGCGTTGCCCCGATCAGGCGTATCGCCGCATTCACATCGCGCACACCGGCAAGCTCCACGATCAGACGGTTCTCTCCAACAGAATGCTCTATCTGGACCAGCGGCTCGGCCACGCCAAAGAGATTCACCCTGCGCTCAATGACATCCCGCAGTGCCTCCAAAGACGAGACAGCATCTTGGACAGGAATATCTTTGAGATCCGCGCGGTATACCAGATGCGTGCCGCCCTGAATATCCAGCCCCAAACGATACGGAAAATAGGATAAAAATTTTCTCGCCCCAACCAGACGGCTGGTCTGCGAGGGCGCATCAAACATCCCCAGTGCCAGCCCCAGCAATAAAAATCCGGCCGCGAAGATACGCGCCGTTCCCGAACTGATGCGCTCCCGTTTGGAATATCCCACTGCCATAAAACCCAAAATACCAGATCAGCACCGATCTGGCAATACCCCCGCCTAACGGTAAAAAGCCGTCTGTCTAGCGAGCGCCCAAAAATACAAAAAGAGCAATCCCGAAAATAATCGCCACCACCGCAATCAGAATGCCGGTGGTCTGGGATGGATCATGGATTCTCCCGCCGGAGAGCTTCATTAAGATACGAATAAAGGTACCCGGCTTGGGGGCGTTTTCCTCATCCTGCCATTCCGGCATCTGGTGCTGGGGCGCAGGCGCTTCTTTTGCGGTTTTTTTGTATGCATCCAAGAGATCCATAATCATCATTATAAAATAATCAGGCGTCCATGGATATGCCCTGCAATCCACAGGCCCCCTCTCAAGATCTCTTTATTTCTTTATTCCGTCACGAAGCGGGCCAAAAGCCCCTGGCGGAGCACGGTTTTATAGGATCGGTACAAAAAAAGATATGCGAGCGCAAGATAGACACAGGCAAGGATCAACGCCAACAGAAATTTGTCGGCGTCAAAAAATCCGTTGATGGCCGAGGCGCGCATGCCCTCAAAGACGTACGAATTGGGAATCAGGGCCGATACCTTTTGCAAAAAAGAGGGCAGGGCCGAGACCGGATAAAACACCGCGGAAAACGGCGTCATGAGCGCGGGTATGGACCAGGTAAAAATCTCGGCAGATGGGCCGAAGCGCAAAATCACACCGACGGAGAGAAGTCCGAGCGTCCAGCCGAACATAAAAAGAACCGCGATAAAAGGGACCAGAAGCAGGCCGAATTTCAAAATGTTAAACGCAAACAACATCCATGCAAGCAACGCCATGAAAGAAATTGAAACCGCGGTGTCAAAAATGCTGGTTGACACCAATCCCAGTACATATTCATGGAGAGAGAGCGGGGATGCAAAAAGATTGATGAAATTGCGCATGTACACATCTTCCAGAAACGCCACGCCGATCCCCTGTTCCACGCGGAAGAAAAAAGAAGACAGGATAACGGCTCCCACCAATGTCGCTATGAATCCGGCCTGGCCGCCGGGGAGGCGCCCCAGATACCCCGACATAAATCCCCACATAATAAGGTCCAGCGTGGACCAATAGAAAAGCGACACGAGCCGAAAATGCCCTTTTTTCAAAAGCAGAATCTGGCGGAGGAAAATCGCGTAGACGCGTTTGAGATTCATAGGAGTTTATTCTTCTGCTCCCGCGGGCGCCACCTCATAGCCGCCGATGACAAGCCCCGCGGCAATGAGCACGAAATTTTTTACCACAAATTCGCCCTCAACGGTAAGCAAAAAGATATTGCCGTGCGCAAAGAAAAGCCACGGCGCCAGCGCCAATGCTGCCAGCGTACCCAGCATCTGGAGCCACAAAAGCCCCAGAGTCGCTCGGAGCGCGCACTTGCACATAAGCCCGATACCGATCAGCGCTTCCCACCATCCGAGGGTCAGGAGAAAGTGGTGCTGCGCCGTAAAAGGATACGCGTTGCGAATCAGATCTGCGACCGGACTTACGCCAAAAATCTTGAGCGCGCCAAACCATAAAAAGACTATCCCCAAGCATACGCGAAGGAGAGGAATACTCCAACGACGCATGAAACCGACAAATAATGTGTCATACCTACGCAATGTTTTCATACTGTCCGTAAAGAATTTTGATTCTTGAGAGAAGATTCAGTAGGTTCTATTGACGCGCGAGCGACTCGGCTTCCCGCGCCACCGCGATAAATAATTCTTCCAAATCGTTTTTTCCGTACTCTCCGGGAAGCGTTTTTGGATTTCCTTCCAGGAGAATTTTTCCGTGCGAAATAAAAAGCACGCGGTCACATACCCGTTCAACCTCCAGCATGTCGTGCGATGTCCAAAGAATTGCCGCACCGGTCTTGCGCGCATATCCGACAATCCGCTCCCGCACGATCTGCGAGGCGCTCGGATCAAGCGAAGAGGTCGGCTCATCCATCAGAAGCAGGCGCGGCCGGTTAAGAAACGCTTTGGCAAGGTGCAGGCGCGACTGCTCGCCCGATGAAAGGAGCCCCGACTTGGTGTGAATAAACTTTGTAAGATCAAATTCTCCTGCCGCTTCTTGTGCGCGCCGGCGCGGCTGCGCCACGCCGTAGAGCAGCGCGAAGATGTAAAGATTTTCGCCAACGGTCAGGTTATTGGGCAGGGCCGCATACACCGCGGAGAAATTGATGCGCGAAAGAATCTCGGCGCGATCCGTGCGCAAGTTCTTGCCGAAAATATGCACCTGGCCTCCGGACGGCTCAACCACTCCCAAAATCATGTCAATCGTCGTGGTCTTTCCCGCGCCATTGGGGCCCAGGAGCCCCACGATCTCTCCCGAGCGCACCACAAAAGAAACGCCATCCACCGCCGTGACGTTTTTATATTTCTTCCTTAAATTTTCCACCTCAAGAATTTTTTCCGAAATAAAAATAGTTTAAACAATCGGGATTGTTATGCTTCGTTTCCGCTGTAGTTCTCGCCAATGATCCGGATCATTAATGCGATTTGACATGGCTGCACTCTTTTTTTGATACCGCCGATCGTCATTTTTCAATTTACTATTATGTTTGGTCTGCATCACAAACTCAAAAGCGTCTTTATCTCCAAAAAGCGATGAACTGTCAACGCCGATTTTTTCTTTAATAAGAGAAAGAAATTCTTTGTTGATTTCGTATCCGAGAGAATTCCTGCCGAGTGCTCGCGCCGCTCGCGCCGTAGTGCCGCTCCCCAAAAACGGGTCTACCACAACTTCTCCGGCAAAACTGAACATTTTGATAAGCCGGCTGGGCAATTCTTCCGGAAACATGGCGACGTGCCCGTTCTGTTTTTCTCCGGCAAAATTCCAGTGCCCCGTAAAATACTTTCGCCATTCTTCTCTGGTCATTCGCGACTGCTCTTTAACTTGATAATTCCGCGCAGCTCTGCTGCGCGGAGCGTCATTGCTCGCGATAATTGCAGTATTCGCACGCCTCATGCGCCGGAGGCTTGGGGCCGGTGATAATATCGTGGGCTTGCTTGAGCACCGACATGCCGCGCGAGGGCGAGACATCCATGCGGATAAGTTCTGTTTTGAAATTAGCCATGCCCATCTCATAGGACTGCGGCCAGAAAAAAAGCAGATAGCCGTAGGAAGCCGGCTCATGGCCGTTTCTCTTGAGTAGCAACGCATAGAGATCCAGCTGGGTGCGGTAGTGCTCATGGGTGTCTTCTTTGGTCGGATATCCGCGGGTTTTAAAATCAAACGGGACAAACCGGCCGTCGGGCGCCACCAGTAAATCATCAATCGCGCCCGCAACGATCATATCGTATTCGGGGATCTGGGCGCGAATGCCGCCGCGGCCGAAATTGAAATCGCGCCATTGTTTCAATTGCCGCACGTCGTCAAAGAGCCGGCCGTCCACTTTTCCGTCAATTTCCGGCGGCGTCTCGCCTCGCATCCGATATTCGTCAAAATATTTCTTGAATACGTTATCCATGCCGTCCGGAAGCGACGGGTAGATCCCCCGCGGCCGCTTTGTCTCTTCGTTGACAGAGAGCCACAGGCAACGGGGACATTCCAGAAGCGAGCTGATTCCTGAAGGAGAAATTTTAATCATACGAGCAATTGAATTTCTTTGAGAATATCCGACGGGATGGGATCGCGTTTGGGGGACTGGCCGGGGTACCGCCATGCGGAAATTACTTTGACCTGCTTGTTTCTGGTCCCGGACAAGACATAGAGCGTCCAGATTTCCGCATAACGGCGCCCGCCTGCCGGCTGCATGCACGCAACCGCTCCCTCCACGATCCCTTCCTCTATGCGCGCGGGGCGCCGGATAATGCGCTTCACCCGCGACTCGGTCAGACGATAGTGGCGCAATTTCTGACGCACGTGATGGGTCCACACATAACGCTCGGCGGCAGGCATGGTTCTAGATTATACCGCATGCCCAAAAACTGCAATCCAAAAGCGCTCCGGAATCTCGGAACGCTTTTGGATTGCCGGGGAGCTGGCGCGCTACTTGCCAAGCTCTTTCTGAATGTCCCCGAGTTCGGACCCCAGATTGTCCGTTTGGATGGACTGGAGTTCCTGATCTACCTCGCGGGTGTCATTTCGCGGAGCAGCCGCCTGGAACTGGACTGCGGGGACTTCTTCTTCTGTATTCGTTTGAGGGTTGCCGTATGCGATATAGAAGAGGCCCGAGGCGACCAAAAGCACAACCGCAACGGTCCACCACATCAACATTTTGCTATGAGAAATTTGGTTCATAAATGCAAACAATGGATTAAAAGATTAGTGCGACGATTCCCCCGATGCCGGCGACGTCGTTGCCGCAGGGGAAGCGGGAGTACGGCCGATTCCTTTCAGTTCCGTAAGCGCACTCACGAGGGCTTTATGCGCGTCTTTCACCTTCTGCGAAACACCCTGCACGATAGCGCGCACCTGATCAAAAATCTTTTTGGGATCGGAATCCTTGGCCATGCCGGCGTAGGTGGTTTTGGCGTCTTGCAGAGCGCTAAGCGCATCCTGCATCTTGCTTCGGGCAATCTGCAAATCCGCTTTTACCTTCGTAACGTCCTTGCCGGAAGCGGCGGCCCTGTCCGCCATCTGCCCGATCCGGTCGGCAGCCGCGTTCAGACGATCCATGGCTGACTCAAATTTTTCAACCATCCGATTAAAATATTGCTCAATCCGCGCCGCGCGCTGAATGCCGAATTTCTGCTTCAATTCCTCCAGCCGTGCCTTTGCTTCCTGCTGGAATCGCTCCCGCTCCTGTTTGACTTTTGCTTCAAAAGCGTCCCGCTCCGCCTTGATCTGCTGCTTGAACGCCTCCGTGCGTGTTTTAAATTCCTCTTTCAATTTTTCCGCCTCGCCTTGGATGTTGGCCCGCAGACTATCACGCCTCAAACGCAGCTCTTGTTTGAGTTGCGCCTCGGCGCCCTGCGCGTTGTCGTACAGATCCGCAAATGCCGCATACGGCGCCAGTGCCGCGGCAAGCGAAGCGGCCATAGCAATATACATCATTTTCTTCATAAGAATTTGCTTAAAAAGTAATCCTTCTTGATTTTAATTCATTATAAACTGCGGCCGCGTAACGGACAAGAATCCCTTATCCACACACGCGCACATTATAAAGAGACTATTTCTTCCCACGGAAAACCGGATCTCCCAAAATGTCCGTACGCTGCCGTTTTTTGATACAGAGGCCTGCGCAAACCCAGCCGTTCAATGATCGCCGCGGGACGGAAATCAAATTTTTCCTTCAGAATCGGGGAAAGATCGCGACCGTCCTCGGACTCGCCGTAGACCATGAGCGGCTCGGCGCGGCCGATCGCATACGCCACGGCAATCGTGCATGTTTTTGCCAAGCCGGCTGCCACGATGTTTTTTGCGGCAAAGCGCGCCATATAGGCGGCCGAGCGATCCACTTTTGTCGGATCTTTACCGGAAAACGCGCCGCCGCCGTGCGGGATAAGGCCTCCGTATGTGTCAACGATTATCTTTCTGCCCGTAAGGCCGGTGTCTGCGGTAAAACCGCCCAGGGTGAATTTGCCCGTCGGATTTACCAATACCTCAACTCCCGCAAGATCCCCGACCACCGGAACAATAAGTTTTTTAATAAGCGCTTCGCGGATGATTTCCTGCGTTACGGAATCCGCATGCTGGCACGAAATCAAAACCGTTTTCACGCGCCCGTTTTCCATCGTGATCTGGGACTTGCCGTCCGGACCGAGCCACGAGCACTCCTGATCGGTCTTGCGCAGGCGTTCCAGCCCCTGGGTGAGCGCGTGCGCCAGCGCCACGGCGCGCGGCATCAGCTCGGGCGTCTCGTCCGTCGCGTATCCGTACATGATGCCCTGATCTCCGGCGCCGCCGATGTCTACCCCCTGGGCGATATCAGGGGACTGGCGCGCGATATTGGTCATGATCTGCAGATCGTCCGTATAGCCAATCGTGCGATACACGTGCCGCCCGATTTTTGCCGCGTTGATATCGGCCTTGGACGTGACTTCTCCCCCGATCACCAGGAGATTGTGCGAGCCAAACGTCTCCACCGCGACTCGCGATGCGGGATCTTGAGCCAAGTATGCGTCCAAAATGGCATCGGAAATCTGATCGCAGACCTTATCCGGATGGCCGGACGTAACACTTTCTACGGTATGCGCGTGTGTGTGCATCATAAAAAAATAAATCCCTCGCATACGGGGCTGACAAAAAACATTATCTGCCCCGCATGCTTTGCGGGCTGGAAGTGGCACCGTCTTGGACCAATCATTGCCCAAAGGTTGCCGGCAGGATCACGGGGCCAGTTCCCTCCCCTGCGCTCGCGATAAAACCATTATGAGACCCGCTGCGCAATAACCTTTTCTGCTGCAATTTGAAATTTTTGCTGCGGCCTCGTCAGTCCTCCTCGGCGTATATTCCTCATATACGCCGTCGTCGTCCTTTCTTGCCGCAGCAAAAATTTCTTCATTTCGGAGACGGGGCGTCCCCGCTTGGCGGGGACGCCCCGCGTCTTGCCGACGAAAAATTATTGCGCAGCGGGTCTATTTTATTTTCAACGAGACGGATTCTCCACTAAAATGCGACTTTGACCGGCTCGCGCGCCGCATCCTCTTCCAGGCCGAACAGCTCTTTGGTGGCGCATCCAAACATGCGCGCGACCAGAGCAGACGGGAACGACTCCAGAGAGATATTGTAGTCGCGCACTGTGCCGTTGTAGAATCTGCGGCTTGCCTGGATTTTGTTCTCGGTATCCGCAAGCTCGCGAGACAGCTCAAGAAAATTTGCGTTGGCTTTCAGATCCGGATAATTCTCGGCAACGGCAAAAAGGGTCTTGAGCGTGCCGGAAAGCGTCTTCTCCGCGCGCGTGCGCTCCGCAGCGCTTGTAGCGCCCATCGCCTGGGTGCGCGCAGCCGTGACTCCTTCCAAAACCCCGCGCTCGTGAGACGCGTATCCTTTCACCGTCTCCACGACATTCGGAATCAGATCATAACGGCGCTTCAGCTGGACCTCAATGTCGGACCACGCTTCTTCGGCCTGGTTGCGCCTGCGGACCAAGCCGTTATAGACCGCCACGAACCAGACGAGCAGTACAGCCAGTATGATGATGACGATGAGAAGCGACGACATAAAGACAGTATAGAATACCGGCGAAAAAATGCAATTGTCGTGGCCTACTTGGAAAATGCTTTGTATCCCAGCTCTTCAATTGTTTTAATGATTGCTTCTTTGTTTGTCTTGGCCGGGTCAAACTCCACCCACGCTTTTTTCTTGTCGTAATCCGCGGAGGCGGAGGCAACGCCATCCATTTGCGAAACCAGCATCTGAATCCCGATGGCACACGATCCGCAATGCATACCCTCCACATTGAGTTCTATTTTTTCCATAAAGCCAAATTAACCAATAAATAAAATGCGGTTGCTTGGTTCGAGGTCTGACAAGACCCGAAAGCGCCGCCGATGCTAGCAAGGACGCCGAGTGGCGCGGCCGAGCGTGTCAAGAAAGTGTACACAACGCTCCGATTTCTTACAAATTATGTATTTTTCTGCGCCTCTTTCTCCATCGCCGGGACGAAGCGGCGCAGAAGCAATGAGTTCGTCACTACGGAAACCGAGCTGAATGCCATGGC
>CAYXAG010000013.1:5468-12583 GCA_964462235.1 uncultured Candidatus Saccharibacteria bacterium | reverse complement strand
CAGCAAGTGACCGATGTAGGCAACAGCACAACACGAGACATCACCGCAAAGGCGATTTACACCAATGACTGGTTCAGGGTGAATGGCGCCAATGGCATCTATTGGCAGGATTACGCCGGAGGATGGCAGATGACGGATAGCACCTATATCCGCAGTTATAACAGCAAGCCCGTACTCCTGCCCTATTTGGTTGATCAAGATAATACGGACTACTACCTCAATCCGAAATGTCTATGCGGCGGCATACTTGAGTTCCCCCACGGTTTGTATCGGGAGCGACTGCAGGACCGTGTGGCCGTCCGCACCCGCAGAGACGGATCCGACTGTGTACCCCTGGGCAAAAGCGTCCAGCCCGCCGACGACAGGAGGAATGTATACTCTTTGGGGCGCTACATGGAATGGTCATAATGACAGAGATTGTTATGTTACCAATCCCTTGACAGGTGGGTGTTACTGCCCCGAAGGATTCTCTGATCAATCCCTCGGACGTTTTCTCAATCCAAATCAACCACGATGTGTAGACAACCTTTCCAATTGCGCAACCGAGTTGCATGCATGTTACCGATAAACCCCTGCGTATTTTCAGAGATGTGTCCGCATTGAGTAGCCGGCTTTTATGTGGGGTCATTTTTGTGGGTTGATGAGGCGGGCGGAGCATATCTTTTTTTCGGGGCATGAAATATAAGCCTCTTATCCTTGTCATTCTGGATGGGCTGGGTGTCTCGTTTGAGAAACAAGGCAATCCGGCCGCAGTCGCCGCTACGCCGACACTTCGGGAACTTGAAAGAAATTTTCCCTTTACCTCAATACAGGCATCCGGTTCTGCCGTGGGGCTGCCGTGGGGCGAGGCCGGCAACTCGGAGGTGGGGCATCTTACCATGGGCGCGGGTCGGGTGATCTATCACCATCTGCCGCGCATCATTAATGCCATTTCCGACGGGTCTTTTTTTATAAACCCGGCATTCCTGCGCGCCGCAGAGCATCTCCGTGCCTCCGGCGGCAGGATGCATATCGCAGGGCTGGTCTCATCCGGATCCGTGCATAGCTATCTGGATCACCTGGGAGCGCTTTTGGAATTTGCGAAACGTCAGGAGATCGCCCCGGTGTACCTGCATGTGTTTACCGACGGCAAGGATGCCCCGCCCAAAGGGGGCGAGAAATTTTTGCGGGTGTTTCAGGAGCGGGCGGGGCGCGAGTTTCCCGCCGCCAGAATCGCCACACTCGTCGGCAGGTTCTACGCCATGGATCGGGATGAGAAATGGGATCGCACGCGCCGCGCCTATGAATTATTGACCACGGGTGCCGGCCGGGCAATCGCGTCAGTGCCGGAATATCTTGCAAGCTCGTATGATGCGGGCGGCAGCGACGAATTTATTGAGCCTGCGGTGGCGGATCCGGATGGGATCATCCGCGAACACGACGCGCTCATATTTTTCAACTTCCGCGAGGACTCTATGCGTCAGATCACGCATGCGTTTGTGGACGACGAGTTTGACAAGTTTCCTCGCGCAAAAGTCCAGGATCTGGAAGTGGTGACGATGACCGAATACGAGGGTGACTTGAGCGCTCTGGCCGCATTCCCTGCGCTGGATATCCGGTGGCCGCTTGCGCGCGTGCTGGCCGATGCCGGACTCCGGCATTTGCATATTGCCGAGACCGAAAAGTATGCGCACGTTACGTATTTTTTCAACGGCGGCGTGGAGAAACCGTTTGTCGGGGAAGACCGCATCCTCGTTCCCTCACAAACCACGGCGCATTTTGACCAGACGCCGGAGATGCGCTCCCCCGAAATCACGGCCCGGATCTTGGATGATTTTTCCGTCTATGATGTCGTGATCGCCAATTTTGCCAACGCAGACATGGTCGGCCACTCGGGCAATTTTTCTGCCGCGGTGGCCGCGGTGGAGGCGCTGGACATCGCTCTTGGCAAACTCACCGAGGCGGTATTGGGGGGAGGGGGCGTTATGCTCGTTACCGCAGATCACGGCAATGTGGAGCGCAAGCAGGATTTGTTGAGTGGGGAGAAGATGACTCAGCACTCCGTAAATCCGGTTCCGTTTTTTCTGGTGGGGCAAAAGTTTCGGCGCGAGACGCCGCGTACAGATCAGGAAATCGCACGACAAAAATCCGATATCGGCGGCATTCTGACGGATGTGGCGCCCACGATATTGGCGCTTCTGGAAATAGAAAAACCCCTTGAGATGACCGGGCTGAATCTCTTGCCGTTTCTGTCGCAACAATCATAGCGATTCCCAACAAAAAATGGCTCCCATGCGGGAGCCATTTTTTGTAGAGTTTCCGTGTGCTATTTCACGCTTGCCGGTTTTCGCGTGATGATTTCATCCACCACGCCGTACCGCTTTGCTTCCTCGGCCGTGAGCCAGAAATCGCGGTCCGTGTCGCGTTCAATCTTTTCCCGCTTTTGTCCGGTGTGATGGGCCAGGATCCCGTTGATTTTTTCTTTTACTCGCAGGATTTGGCGGGCCGCAATTTCAATCTCCACGGCCTGCCCCTCCGCACCCCCCATCACCTGGTGGAGTAGGATTTCGCTGTTGGGCAGGGCAAAGCGTTTGCCTTTTTGTCCTGCCGCAAGGAGTGTGGCACCCATGGATGCGGCAACACCGATGCAGATGGTCGCAACCGCCGGCTTCACGTACTGCATGGTGTCGTAGATCGCAAGCCCCGCGGTGACGGATCCGCCGGGAGAATTGATGTAGAGCCGGATGTCTTTTTTCTCATCTTCGGATTCCAAAAAAAGAAGCTGGGCAATGACCGCGTTTGCCGTGACATCCACGATAGGGCCGCCAAGAAATATGATGCGCTCTTTCAGGAGGCGCGAGTAGATGTCGTATGCGCGCTCGCCAAATTGCGATTTTTCTATCACCGTGGGGATCAGATACTGATGGATTGTTGACTCGTTCATGGGGTTTGCATTATACCGTTTCCAAAAATTCAAACACTTTTTCGTTTTTGAGAATGCCTTTAGCATACTCCTGTAATTCGATCGGGTCAATCTTTTTTGCCGCGTCTTGGGGTGATTCGTACCGGCTTAAAAATTGATTGGCGCGCGCGCGGATCTCCTCGCTGCCGGGCTCAATTTCCTCTTTGCGCGCGATGTGGCGCAGGCAGAGGGCCACGCGGACGCGTTTTGCCGCCTCGTCCTTCCATCCCTCTTCCAGATCGCGCGGCGTCTTTTTAATGTGGAGGAGGTAATTTTCCCATGTCATACCCATTTCTTCCACGCCCGCTTTGAGCTCGTCCATCATTTTTTGTGTTTCGGATGCGATAAGGAGATCCGGGATTTCCATCGGAGCGCCTCGTGCAATCTCTTCTATCATGAGTGTCCGGATCCGCTGGGTTTCTTTTTCCTCTTTTTCCCGTGTCAGCCCCGCGCGGATGCTGGCTTTCAGCGCATCGGGTGAAGCAAAGTCGCCCAGGCCCCGGACGAATTCATCCGTGAGTTCCGGGACTTGACGCTTCTGCACCAGCTTCATTTCAGCCGCGATCTGGAGCGCTTTGCCCGCAAAACGTTTGTCGCCCCAATCCTCGGGCACGCGAAGCGTGAATTCTTTTTTCTCGCCCGCTTCCAGGCCGGCAAGCTCGTCCTCAAACCCCGGGAGAAATCGGCCTTCGCCGATAATGAGCGGATGATTTTTTGACGCGCCGTTTTCTATTTTCACTCCGGCCTGGCGTATGTCAAAATCAACTTCCACGCGGTCTCCGTGCTCTGCTTTTCTCTGCACGGTCACCAGAGTCGCTCGGGCATCCTGCACCCAGCGCACGGCCTGCTCAACTTCTTCATCGCTTACCGTCACCTGTTGGCGCCCATGCCGTACGGTTTTGGCAATGGACGCATAGTCGGGCAGGGTTACGGCCGGAAGAAGAGCGAGCTTTACTTTATAGGAAAGGTCGTTTTGGGGCGCGAGCTTCGTGATAGTTACCTCCGGTCTGCCGATGGGAGGGCGATCCGCGTCCAGCTTGCCGGAATCCGAGAGTTCTTTGAGGGCCTCCGGATAAGTTTTGCTCACGGCAAGCTCGGCACCGCGCTCGTAGATCGCCATTTCTCCGATTTTATTTTTTATCAGCTCATACGGAGCTTTGCCTTTTCTAAAACCTTCAATCGTGATCTCCTCGGAAATCAAATGAGCCGCGGCCTCAAGGTGCCTTTTTAGGTCGGCGAAGGGAATGGTGATGCTTATTTCTATCTCGGATTTGGGGAGATGCCGGATGACGAAATTCATGGGCGGTGCGTTGTAGGATACATACGGCTCTTTGAGAGAAGAGTATACCACGCTATTGCATCTGACGGAAGGGGCCGATCTTGATACGTGTGGTGGCCTTTGACTATGATGGTACGCTGCTGGACAGTTTTTCCGGAACGCGGGCTTGTATGAGACGCGCCAAAATCTTTGCGTTCCGATACCTGCGGCAATGGTATCTCCTTTTGGAGATTGCCGAGTATCTGCTGCATGTTGAGTGGGGCCTGCATCAAGCGGGTATCCTATGCCTCCGAGACCTGCGAAAACGCGGGATGCTCATGGGCATCATAACGGATCGCAGCGCGTTTGGCTTTTTCCGCTCTGTGGAGAAAAATGATTTTCCTCCGGAGACGCTTGATTTTGTGCGGGTGCGCCGCAGTATCGCCGATTTTTGGTCCAGAACTTGGCCGGACCGGATCCTTTTCAGGTCTGCGACAAAAAAAGACGCGCCTGGTGGGCTTGGCGAATTGGCGGATTGGTTTGCTTCGTCGGGTTTCGAACCAGAGGAGATTTTGCTGGTGGGGGATGACGAGCGGGATCGCCGCGCTGCCGCGATCCATGGATTTCATTTTGTCGGCGTTGACCGCAGGACGCCGGATTTTTCCGGCGTGTACGAGGCCTGTGGTGGGTCAGCGTAGGTGCGGGAGAAAAATAATGGCTCCGATCACGGCAGCTCCAGAGGCGACGACCAGAACGATTGCCGAGAGTGTATCTTTGATCGCCTTGACCCGTTCGTCGTGCTCGGGGTTCAGAAAGTCTAGGAATCGTTCAATCGCGGTATTCATGAGTTCCAATGCGAGCACCGCAAATATCATGGTCAGGAGCGCTACATTTTCCTGTCGGCTGGTGTCCAGGAAAAGCATTCCGGCAACAACCGCCAATGCCGCGCCAACCATGTATTTGAAAGACGTTTCATGGCGCAACACGTGCCAAAATCCGTGCAGTGCCGCACGGAAGCTGGGGGTGAGTTTTTTGGCGCGATTCATTAAGGGGATGGTATGCTAGAGAAAGTGTTTCGTCTGACGCTGATCGGCGCCATTGTTCTGCTGTCTCTTATCGCAGGACGCCACACGTATGAGTTCTGGCGCCAGGGATGGCAGGGCTTCGTTCCTTATATGCAGTTGAAGATGCTCAAGCCCGCCGATATGCCCCGAGGCGACGTGCCGTAGCGTTTTTGTTCGTATTTTTATCCGCCTACCCGCGACCTGCCGGGTAGGTCTTTTGTTTGAGACACGCTCTAGAGCACTCGTACGATCAGCAGCGCCACGATATTTACGATTTTGATCATGGGGTTGATGGCAGGCCCTGCGGTGTCTTTGTATGGGTCGCCGACCATGTCGCCCGTGACTGCGGCGGCATGCGCCGGAGACTTTTTGCCGCCGTAATTTCCTTCCTCAATGTATTTTTTCGCGTTGTCCCAGGCAGCCCCGCCCGAGGTCATGGAGATTGCGACAAAAAGGCCTGTCAGAATGCATCCTATGAGAAGCCCGCCTAGCGCCTCGGCCCCATGAGACCTCATGACAAATACGAGCGCCAGAGGTACGATGACTGGAATGAGCGCGGGCACGATCATCTGCCGGAGCGCGGCTTTGGTGACGATATCCACCGCGCGGTCGTACTGGGGTTTGGCCGTACCCTCCATGATGCCTTTGATTTCGCGGAATTGTCGGCGTACTTCTTCAATAACGCCCTGCGCGGCTTTTCCTACCGAGCGCATGGCGATAGACGCAAAAAGATAGGGCATCATGCCGCCGATGAATAGGCCCGTCAGGACATAGGGATTGGATAGGTCAAAAACAACAGCCCTGCCGAAATTTTTAAGCTCTTGCGTGTAAGAAGAGAAGAGGACGAGCGATGCCAGGCCAGCGGATGCGATCGCGTATCCTTTGGTGATGGCCTTGGTGGTGTTGCCGACCGCATCCAAGGGGTCGGTCACGGCCCGCACCGAGTCCGGAAGTCCGGCCATCTCGGCAATGCCGCCCGCGTTGTCGGTGATGGGGCCGAACGCGTCTATGGCAACCACAATGCCCGCCATGGCAAGCATGGTCACGGCTGCAAGCGCAACCCCGTACAGGCCCGCGGAGAGGTAGGCGATCAAGATGCCTGCCGAGATAATGATGACGGGCAGCGCGGTTCCTTCAAGCGAAAACGCAAGTCCCATGATCATGTTGGTTCCATGACCCGTGAGCGAGGCGCGGGCAATGGCCCGCACAGGCCGGAATTTTTTGGACGTATAGTACTCGGTCGCGACAACCATTCCGGCCGTAACCGCAATGCCCATGAGGGCTGCAACATAAGCGGGCCGGGCCATGGCAGGATCCAGTATGCCGGCAAATACAGGCCAGAGTACCAGTGCGGCAAGGACTGATGAGGCAATGAGGCCTTTGTAAAGGCCTCGCATGATGCCGTCCTGGTGCGCGACGCGCACGGCAAAACTGCCGGCAATGGAGGCCAAAATCGCAACCCCGCCGATGAGGAGCGGGAAAAGAATCATCGTCTCATTGCCTGGGAAAAGGAGTGAGCCCAGGAGCATTGCGGCAATGGAGGTGACCGTATAGGTTTCAAAAAGATCGGCGGCCATACCGGCGCAATCGCCCACGTTGTCGCCCACGTTGTCGGCGATGACCGCGGGGTTTCGTGGGTCATCTTCCGGAATGCCTGCTTCCATTTTGCCGACCAGGTCTGCTCCCACGTCAGCCCCTTTGGTATAAATCCCGCCGCCTAGGCGCGCGATAACCGAGATGAGCGAGCTCCCAAACGCAAGCCCCACCAGCGGCTGGAGACTTTGCACAATGTAATAAAATAAACTTACCGAGAATAGCGCCAGGCCCACCACGAGAAAACCCGTAACAGACC
>CAYXAG010000013.1:0-5458 GCA_964462235.1 uncultured Candidatus Saccharibacteria bacterium | reverse complement strand
AGGAATGCTACGCGAAAAGCTCGAGGCAGGCCGGATTTTGCCGCCTCTGTGGTGCGGACATTGGCGTCTACGGCCGTCATCATGCCCAGGTATCCGGCCAGGGCCGATGCAACAGCGCCAATGAGAAATCCCAGAGCAGTAACACCCCCCATGCCGATCCAGAGGACAAGGGCAAGGACGAGTGCTATGATCCCTGCGGTATAGTTCTGCCGCCGCAGATAGGCGGCCGACCCCTCTTTGATCGCGCGCCAAATCTCCAGTTGGACACCCGTGCCCGTCGGATATTGTTTAACAAAGTAGATAAGAACGAGCGCAAATACGATGGAAAGGAGCGAGGCAAGGATAGGGAATGCGATCATAGACGACAAGGGGGAAGCAAGAAGTAAGAATCAAGAAGCAAGGGCGATTGCGTTACCCTGATTCGTGATTCATCATTCTTGATTCTCATTATTCTCATTGGTTATTGGTTCTGTTTGAGATGATTCATCTTCTTGTTTTTGGGGCGCTTCTTGATCGGATTCGGGCGCTCCCGGGGAGCGCACGTCTATTTTCCAACCGGTCAGTTTTGCCGCCAGGCGCACGTTTTGTCCTCGCTTGCCGATGGCAAGAGAAAGCTGGTCTTCCGGAACCGTTACGCGGGCCTCCCGTCGGTTCTCTACGATATCCACATCCAGCACTTTTGCGGGCGAGAGCGCGTGCGCAATGAGTTGGCCAGGATCGTCCGACCACTCAATGATATCTATTTTTTCTCCGCCCAGTTCATGGATGACGGTGGTGACGCGGACTCCCTTCTGGCCCACGAGGGACCCTACGGGGTCCACACCCTGCTCGTGGGAGACGACCGCGACTTTGCTCCTGCTGCCGGCTTCCCGAGCCACCGCCTTGATCTCCACGGTTTGGGCGGCGATTTCTGGCACTTCAATCTCAAAGAGTTTTTTGAGGATGCGAGGGTGGGAGCGGGAGAGGAAAATGCCCGGCCCCCGCGGATTTTTTTCCACAAGCGTAATCAATACTTTCATGCGCTCCCCCACGCGGTAGGGCTCCCCGGGGATTTGTTCTTCGGGCGGGAGCACTCCTTGGGTGCGGCCGATATCAATAAACACATTCCTTCCTTCAAGGCGCTGGACAAGCCCGCTGACCAACTCTCCTTCTTTGTCTTTAAAGTCGCGCCAGACAGCTTCGCGCTCGGCCTCGCGGATGCGCTGCAATATCACCTGTTTTGCGGTTTGTGCGGCGATTCTGCCAAATTCGGTATCGGCCGGATACTCCACGGGAAATTCCATCTCATCTTCCGGACGCGCATCCGGCTTGATGAGACGCGCCTCACCCAGCATGATGTGTTTGTCCGGATTAAAGCGCACTTTTTTTTCCGGGCCTTCCTCGTGTTCCGCGTATTCGTCAGATGCCCGCGGAGAGCCGGCGAGTGTGTCTGCTTCGCGTGCCGCCTCTTCGGCCGCGATTTCTTCCTCGGATTTGATCATGGTTTCATCCACGACGATTTTGATCTGCGTCATGGTGATCTTGCCGGTTTCCGGATTGAGTTTTGCGCGGATGGTCTGCCCGCGTTTCCCGAAATCGCGCTTGTATGCGGCGGCCAGCGCCATTTCAATAGTCTCTATGATTGACACGCGGGAGATGCCTTTCTCATCGGCGATCTGCTGTATCGCCATGGCAAATGATTTGAGATCCATACCGTGCTTCTTGTTTAATAAAAGTGGCCCGTTTTCACGGACCGTCAACATCAACCTTTCAGTATCTTAAGATGCATGATACCGCCGTTTGTCCCCGGGTGTCAAGGATGGCTGAACGTTGGATGAAAAGAGGAGGCCGTCTGTTGCGGTTACCGCCGGCCTCTGTGGTATACTGAAAAGGTCAACTGTAAAAATTCGGAGCGTTGCGTACACAACGCTCCGAGATATAACAAGTTTCCATGGCGGCCAACGTGCAAGAGTCACAACTGAAAACGTTTCTGTTGGATGCGGGTCTGGTAAAGCCCGCCCAAATGCGCAAGGCCGAGCAGGAAGCGGCAGTTAGCGGCAAGGCTTTGCGGGACGCCCTTCTGAATGCCGGTTATGTCCGGGAGGAGGATGTGCGCCGTTTGGAGGCATATATCCTGGGGATTCCGTTTGTGGATCTTTCGCACGAAACCATATCGCCCGATGTCTTGAGGGTTATTCCGGAGCCGATTGCCCGTTCCCACAATATTATCGCATACCGAAAGTCAGGCAAAGATTTGGAGGTTGCCATGTTGGACCCCGATGATCTGCAGACCATAGAGTTTATCCATAAAAAAGAAGGAGTGCGCATTTTGCCCCGCCTTACCTCGCCCGAATCAATCCAGCAGGGCTTGCGTCAATACCAAAAAACTTTGGAGGCGGAATTCGGCGATATTTTGAATCAGGAGGGCGGGATTTTACAAAAGATAAGCGAGAGTATGGAGGTAACGCCGGAAGGAGAGGATTTGAAAAAGCTTGCCGAGGACTTGCCCATCGTGCGCATCGCCGACACCCTGATCCGTCATGCGATTCTCCAAAACGCTTCCGATATCCATCTGGAGCCCGCAGAAAAAGAAGTGTTTGTCCGCTACCGCATTGACGGGATTCTGCGAGACGCGATGACCTTGCCCAAACGCACTGCGGCCGGGCTCGTGGCGCGCATCAAGGTCCTTGCAAACCTCAAGCTGGACGAGCATCGCCTCCCGCAGGACGGCCGCTTCAAGATGGAAACTGACGCATACCGGATTTCATTTCGGGTTTCGGTCCTGCCGGTTTTTGACGGGGAGAAGGTCGTCATTCGTCTCCTGCCCGAAAACACCAATGGGCGCACGCTGGAAGAGCTTGGATTCTGGGGAAGCAACCTGGAGCGGATCCAGGCTGCAATCCGCCGGCCGAACGGAATTATCCTGGCCACGGGTCCGACCGGATCGGGCAAGACCACCACGCTCTACACCATTTTGGAAATGTTGAATACCCCCGCGGTCAATATTTCCACCATTGAAGACCCGATTGAGTACCGGATGCCGCGGGTTAATCAAACCCAGGTGCGATCAGATATCGGCCTCACGTTTGCAAACGGCCTGCGCTCGCTCCTGCGCCAAGACCCCAATATTATTATGGTAGGCGAGATACGCGACAATGAGACCGCATCCCTGGCAATCAATGCGGCCCTCACCGGCCACCTCGTGCTTTCAACTCTTCATACTAATTCCGCCGCAGGAGCGCTCCCGCGGCTTTTGGATATGAAAGTTGAGCCGTTTTTGATCGCATCCACCGTAAATGCGATCATTTCTCAACGGCTTGTGAGGCGCCTGTGCGAGGAACAGGACCCCCATATTTTTACCCGCGAAGAGCTTGACCGCATCAAAAAAAATGTAGATATAGACCAGATTATTGAGACATTGAAGCGTGACCGCCTGTTGGAGTCGCGCGCAAGTGCCACTACAGCCGTATGGGCCCGACCAAAAAAATCCGAGCTTTGCCCGGACGGCTATCAGGGAAGGATCGCGATTCATGAAGTGCTGGAGATGTCCGAATCCATCCGTTCTCTCATTATGCGGGGTGCGACCTCCAGCGACATTGAAAAGCGCGCGCGGGAAGAAGGCATGATCACCATGTTGGAAGAGGGATTCATCCGTGCTGCACAGAAAGTCACTTCTATTGAAGAGGTCTTGCGCGTCACAAGTGAATGAGACTCGGGAGAGAGTCTTTTTAATGGGCGACGGTGATCGCCCATATTTTTTTAGCGCCCGCGACTCGGAGGGTTCGCGCAGCTTCTTGCAGAGTCGTGCCCGTTGTTTTTACGTCGTCCAATAGGACAATTGTCCGATTGCGTAGTGCGGTCCTATCGGACACCTGAAAGCATCCGGCAAGATTTTCAATCCTTTCTTCGCGCCGTAACTCCATCTGCGGTCGGGTCTGTTTTGTCTTTTTGAGCGTGTGCCCGGAGACCGCAATGCCGGCATTCATTCCCAATTCCTGTGCGATGAGGAAAGCTTGATTGAATCCGCGCGAGCGTTCTTTGGCGCGATGGAGAGGGATGGGGACCAAAAGAGCATCAGACGGGAGATCAATGCGTTGATACCTAAGATATTCATGGAGGAGACGGCCTAAAATCGGTGCCACGCCTTTGGCGCGTTGATATTTGAGGCGATGGATGAGATTTCTGATCACAGGAGAATCATAGCTGAACGGAGAGAGAAAGACTCTGATAAGGCTTTTCTTTCTGCATGGCGCGCAGGTGGCGCCAGGCACGGAGGTGCCGTTTCTCGGGACAAGGGCTTTGCAGACAAAGCATGCAGGCGGGATGGCCCAGAGGTCGGAACGGCAGCGGGGGCAAAGCAGTGTCCCTTTGGTCAGGCACCCCGCGCAAAACAAGGGGAATACGAGGTCCAGAAGCGAGTTTTTTAGGAAAGCGATGATGCGCATGTTCCAATTGTAAGGGAAATTTTCTGCTTCCAAGAGGCCGTCACGTGTGGATAACTTGTTGTCTCCTCTGCCGCTCTTTCGGATTATACGCTATACTTGTCAGTGATGACGGATATTTCATTTCTCAAAAAACTGATCCCGCCCGGGTTTTCGTTCAAGTTTCTTAAGTCAAAGCCCTCCGGTGTGGTGGGGATAAACATTGGCAGCATGTCTACCAAGGTGGTACAATTGCGCTATGAGTCGGAACGGGCGATCCTGGAGACATATGGAGAACTTTCCAATGAAGGATATTTGAAAAATCCCGATGCGGCCGCGCAGGCAAGCGCGCTTCGGTATCTGGACAGCGACATCGCCGTACTTCTGAAAGACGTGCTGCGTGAGTCAAAGGTTACGGTGCGCAATGCCGTTCTCTCTATTCCGGTCAGTGCGGCGTTTGTCACACTGATTCCGTTTCCACGCACTATGGAGCGCGATATTGCAGCCGCGATTCCGTATGAGGCGCGCAAGTACGTGCCCATTCCCATTGTTGAGGTGGTATTTGAATGGATGGCCGTGGACCCTGCCGAGTCTGGGGATGAGATCCGGGTTCTGCTGGTTGCGGTTCATCGGCAGGTGATTGAGAAATATCTGCGTGTTGCCCAGCTGGTCGGCATCAACCTGGTTGCTCTGGAGGTGGAATCTTTCAGCATGGCGCGCTCGCTCATCGGCACGGATAACACCCCGACGGCAATCGTAAATCTGGGGCACCAGTCCACGGCGCTTACTTTGGTGGATCGGGGAACGGTTCGTCTGGTGCACACGGTGGGCCATGGATCCCAGGATCTGACGCGGGCCTTGGAGCGCGGGCTTTCCGTAGACCGGGAACGTGCGGAGGTCGCAAAAAAAGACATCGGTTTGAGCGAGCGGATTGAAGAGCGGGAGATCGCTTCTGTCTTGACGCCTTTGGTGGAGACGCTGCTCGCGGAAATTGAAAGATTTCTTTCCCTTTACAACCGGAAAGCCCAGCGTAAAATCCAGAAAGTGATTCTTACCGG
>CAYXAG010000012.1:2465-12633 GCA_964462235.1 uncultured Candidatus Saccharibacteria bacterium | reverse complement strand
TCTGGATCAGTTTGTCGGCTCTTTTTATCCGCCGCACTGGCTGCTCTTTCGGCTGCTGCCCAGTGTGACGGCGCATCATGTGAGCATCGCGCTTGCGATGCTGGGAGGATGTCTGATCGCGTATTGGTTCGGCCGCTCCACCGGCCTGAAAAAGCCGGCCGCATTCGTCTTTGCGATGTCCTATCTTACCGCGACCACGTTTGATTGGCTGGATATCGGAACCCTCGCAACCCATGCCTTTCTGGTATTCCCCGCAATGTTTTTGGCGCTCTGGAAAATCAGCCGCGGCGAGCGCCCGTTTTTTTTCTGGCTCCTCGGGGGTGCGGCACTGGGCGTGGGCCTATTGGCGGGTTTTGCGCAAATCATCTTTTATGAGTATGTCGCGGTATTTTTTTGGATGATTTTTCTCGTATGGCGGCAGCGCAAAGAGGCGTGGCGCATGCGTCTGCGCCCGATCATCGGGTTTGTCGCGCTGACCGTTTTGGGGGTGCTGCTTGGCGGAAGGCAGAGTGTGCCGTCAGCACTCTTCATCAATGATACGATCCGTTCCTCCACTCTCGCGATGGAAAAAGGCGTGGTCCCCAAGCCCACCGAACTTTTAACGCTGGTGCTTCCCGAATATATTTCGCTGCCGTTTTTCGGCGCCGGGTCTCCGGGTCTTTATGCCGGGTCTCTCGGGCTTCTTACGGCTCTGTTCGGGTTCTTTTTTCTTCGCACCGAGCTCTCAATCTTTTTTGCTGGTCTCTACGGCATCATCCTTGGGCTTGCGTTCCGTCTGCCTGTCTTCGGGTGGCTCAACGATCATGTGCCGCCCTTCTCTCATATGAGTGGGCAATTCAGGTGGCTGGTCGCAGGCGCCTTGCCTCTTGCATACCTTGCAGGACACGGGTTTGAAGCGCTTGTCTCGCGCGACTGGACGAAAGAGCAAAGCAGGCGATGGCTCAAGACAATGGGGTGGATAATTGGTGCGGTTGTGGCAATGTGTCTTGCCGGAGGTGCGGCGATATACGCGATTCAGACGCACCCGGGGCTTGGACAAAAAATCATTGATTGGCGTTTTCTCCACCACCCGAAGAAGTTTTCCAATGAGTATTATCTTCATATTTTACAGACGACTCTTGTCGGGATCGCGGAGAATTTTTCTCTTCTCCAATGGCGGCTTCTCGTTCCGCTTGTTTTGCTCGCGGGAAGTTTCTTTGGTATTCGTTTTCGACTCACCGGAGGCATCTCGCGCCGCACGTTTACGCGCCTTGCGGTTTTTCTGGTCGCGGGAAATGTGCTTCTGATTCCTTTTGCGAAGTTCAAATACGCCTATGTTCCGGCATCAGTGCTTGATCAGGAGCCCCGCATTGTGCAGGAGATCAAGGCGCGCGAGCAGGACGCAGATGCGTTTCGGATCGCCGGTTTTTTGATCGGGGATTCCATCTTTTTGGATATTTTGAGCAGGCAAAATCCGGCGCCACGCGAGATCGCCGCGATCTATCGGGAGCTTCTCATCAATAATATGAATGTGTTCTACGCCGTCCAGCGGATAGACGGCATGGAACCGTATCGCACCCTGCGCCATAATCAATTGCTTGATACCGTGCTTTTTCCAAAGGGACTGTTCGTCTTTGACGCGTCATCGTCCGCGCTGGCAACCAGCGACCTGCACCGCTACATCAATACCGATGTTTTGAAGGAGGTTTCTCTGGACGAAAAAGTTCGGTATTTTCTGGCCCACATCGGGATTCTTTCCATGCTCAACGTAAAGTATGTGTATTCGCTGATCCCGCTTTCCGATCCCCGGCTGCATGAAATCAGGATGGCACAAAATCCCTTTGTGCCCGTGCCCATTCATCTCTATGAGAATAGCGGGGCCCTCCCGAGGATTTTTGTCGCGCGCGATCCGCAATTTTTTTCCGGCAGGGACATTGACCTTCTCCAGAAAATAGCCGCAACAAGAAATTTTGAAAACGTAACGTTCATTGAATGCGCCTCTTGCGCGCGTGAATCTTCGCCAATGCCCGGATCCAAGCTTGCGATTACGCGCTACGAGAATGGGTTGATGCGCGCGGAGGTCTTTGTGCCGGATGCTCGGTGGCTGGTACTGGGCGAGTCATACATGCCCGGATGGGTGGCGACAGTGGATGGGGAGCGCGTGCCCATATACCGCGCCAACTATATTTTCCAGGCGGTGCGGATTCCGGCCGGCGGGCATATGGTGGAATTCCGCTATCATGATATCATGGCACTCAAATGGCAGGAATTTTTGGGGAACATTCCAAAACGATAGCAACGCTTTTGTGCTGCCCGTTTTGCCGGAGCGGCTTGGCAAAAAGTGAGAAAGGATGGTGCTGCAATCAGGGGCATGGGCCTTTTTTTATTGATGAGCAGGACAGGTGGCATCTCATAGAGCCGGAGGCGGCAGCGCGCCTGCGTTGTGATCACGTCACTGGCGTCAACCGCATCAAATCATTTTTTAAGCCGTATCCGCGTCTTTACTACGCGCTCTGGCATATTTTCTGTCCGGTGTTGCTTTCGGGGAGACGGCCCGCATCGGTGCGGGACCTTGTTCCGGCCGGTGCCACGATAGTCAATTTGGGTTCGGGTCCGCGGCGCATAGCGCCGGATTTCATCAATGTTGACGTGACGCCCTTTCCGGAAGTGGATATTGTGGCGGATGCGGCGCATCTTCCGTTCAAAGACGGCTCGGTGGATGCAGTGGTGCATGAATCGCTTTTTGAGCATCTGCCGGATCCGGAAGCCGCTGCCCGGGAAATCAACCGCGTCTTGAAATCCGGCGGCATCGTGTATGCAAGCATCCCGTTCCTTACGCCGTATCACGCCTCTCCGGATGATTTTAACCGCTGGACAGCCTCCGGAATGTGGCGGCTGTTTTCCTATTGTGAACCGGTTGAGCAGGGAGTGGATGCCGGGCCGTGGAGCGCCCTGTTGGTTTTTCTCGCATATTGGCTCGGTGTCACTTTTTCTTTCGGATCCCGCAAGGCAGCACCGATGCTCGGCCTGATTTTTATGACCATTCTGGGGCCGCTCAAAATTTTTGATTTTCTTTTTGCGCGTATTCCCGGCGCGGATGCGGTTGCCGCACAGCTTTATTTCATCGGCCGTAAAAACTGATGCTCATGTTGGTTTCCGTCGTCATACCCGTCCATAACGAAGAGGGCACGATCCGCCAGATCATTCATCGTGTGGACCGCGTTCGCATCCCCAAAGAAGTTATCGTGGTGGATGACGGTTCCACGGATCAGACGCCCGTCATTTTGGATGAGCTCAAAAAGAGCCATCGGCCCGATGAATTCCTTTCCGACTTCACGGTGATTCGCAAAAAAAACGGCGGCAAAGGGTCCGCACTCCGCGCAGGCATTGCCGTCTCCCACGGCGACATCGTGATATTCCAAGATGCGGATCTAGAGTATGATCCGGAGGATTATCACGCACTGGTGCGCCCGATTATTGAGGGTGTGGCCGATCTGGTGATGGGTTCGCGTCTCCGGGACAGGAGACAAAATTTCTGGGTTGGAGGCAAGCCGAGTTTTTTGTATCTTCGCAATCACCTCGGGATCCGCATGATCACGTTTCTCACCAACCTGCTCTACGGCCAGCGTGCAACCGACTATGAGGGTTGCTACAAGGTCGTTCGTAGAGATCTGCTGAAAAATATTCCTCTCACCGCCAATGGATTTGAGTTGGACAACGAGTTGATCTGTAAAGTCCTTCGCCGCGGCTATCGGCTTGGAGAGGTGCCGATCAGATATTATCCGCGCAGTTACGAGGAAGGAAAAAAAATCCGCGTCCGCGACGGGCTAACGATTCTTTGGACGATTGCCAAATGGCGCGTCAAACGATTCTGATTCCTCTCGTGTCTTCACGATTGCGGACAATTCTGGTTTTTTGCGCGGCTTTATAAATCCGTAGCTTGCCAGAAGAAAAAGAAAGGCGTGCGCCGGATACCGGAATCTGCCCTGGTCGCTGAATCCGGCAATGCTGCTCGTCGCGGCATAATAGAGGACGATACAGGCCATGATGAGTGCCATGGAGCGTTCTTTTTTCCCGACGCGGCATGCGACTATCAGCCCGATGAATGAGAAGAATGCCATAAGCGTCCACACGGCCCGTCCGGCAAGCGGGATAAGAGAGCGCCATCCGAGTTTTTGCCATAGGAGGTTTGCAAGAGCATCGGGGCCTTGCTTGATCAGCACCAGAGAGGGGGAGAAATCTATCGGGAGAGAGGGGATCAATTGAAAGCGCTGGAGGTAGTCGGCCCACAGATCCTGGGTGAGGAAAGCGACAAGGTCAATTGCGATGACCTCGGCGGTCTCTTTGGGATGGTCGCGCAGGATGAGGAGACCCTCTTTTGCGAGCGCGGACCCCAGCGCCGGATTTTCTTTTATGTCGCGCTCGCTCACGCGGTATTTTTTCGCAAATTCCTGGTTGAGTCGTTCTCGCACATCACCGACTGCCTCACCCGTGTGGAGCGAGAGGACTGAAGAGCCGATGGAGGAATACACATTGCGCAAGCCCGTGGACGCCACGCTTACTGTTCCGAATTGATAGTAGTTTCGGGCGAGCCACGGAGCGAGTACGGCGATAAAAATACCAGTGAAGAGGAGAATGCTCGCGATTTGCGATTGAAAACCTTCGCTTTTCGATTTTCTTACGGATGAGACAATAAGAAAAATTAATCCGAGGATGAAAAGAAACTGCGCATGAGGCCGGGTGAGCGTGGAGAGTGCGAGCCATAGTCCCGCGGCGGCCGCATCGCGCGACCGCCGCGTACGAATGAGACGCAGGAAGAAATATACGCCCACAAGCAGAAAGAAAACCGACACTACTTCAGTGAGCGGCGTGAGAGACCAGAATACGGTAATCGGCTCAAACGCCATGAGAACCGAGGCCGCAAGCAGGATTCTTTTCTCTTCCGTCAGAAATTCTCCGATCCGCCAGATCAAAATCGGCATGAGCGAGGAGAGAATGATCTGCACGATGACCAGCGGCAGAAGCGAATGTGAGAGGGCAAGAGATCCTGCCATAAGCAGGGGATAGACCGGAGGGAAGTGGGCGTCAGGGATGAAAGGCGCGGTGTCGCTTCTGCTGAACCCGTGTCCGGCCAGGATGTTTTGCGCGCTTTGCAAAAATCCGTATGAATCGGACGTCATGAGTTTTTCGGTCCCGCCGGACGCGACAGCAATGAGCAGTATGAGACGCACGGCAAGCGCACCCAATATGATATACCAGAGCACACGCGGCATAGGAGATGTTTGCATATGCACAAAGTATAATACGGCGAACGCGCGAACACGAGTTGACGATGTTTACATTTTGTTGTACGCTCAATCTGGATGTTTGAAAAAAATCTTGAGCGAGGAGATGACCAGTGAGCACGATTCTGTTTGGGATGAAAGACATTGGCGGGGCCAATGCGATATTGCCGGTGGCGATGGAATTTGCCGGACAGTACGGGGTGTTGGATCCGATTTTGTACGCCGACGGGGTCTCGTTTGATCGCTTCAAGAACGAGTATCCGTTGATCTGGGCTGCGTGCAATCCCTCCAGGACATTGGGTTTCATGCGTCCGCGCGTTGTGGTAACGACGACCTGCTCCCCGGGCGGCGTGGTGCCGATGGAATTGGTTATCGCTGCCAATGAGATGTGGATCCCCGTTGTTGTGGTTCAGGACTATTGGGGCAATCATTTGAAGCACGAGATGTGGGGAGATCTCGGGCAAAGTCCGGAGTATCTTCCCGATGTGATATGCGTACAGGATGATTTCGCCAGGAATTTGGTTTTGGCCACCTGGCCGCATATGCCGGAGCATGGAGTGATTGTGACTGGCCAGCCCGCATACGATCGGCTGAAAAGGATTGACTGCCAGAATGCCCGCTATCATCTCCGGCAGACATTGGGCCTCACCGAGGATTGGCCAGTGATCCATTTCTCCGGACAGATCTGGGGCATGCCCGAGGCGGTGCGGGCAACGATTGACGCGTTCAATCTCGTGGGCAAGCCGGTGTATTTGGTCATGCGAGATCATCCGCGACTGTTTGCAAGCAATGCGCCCCTTGAGTTCAGAGAGATATTCGCGGCATACCGTGATATTCCGGGAGAATTGCGACAAGGAAAAGTGGTGCACTCCTCGTCTGTGATGCCCGGTACTCCGGTGGATACTGGGGCGGATGTCGTGGTTTCCATGTATTCCGGCGCGCTGGTGGAAGCGTGTTATTTGCGCAAGGACTCCGTATGCGTGTGGGTTCCGGAAACGCAGGCGGCGCTTGCCACGGAGACCCACGACGCATTGTCTGATTTTCCTCCTGCGGCACTCGGGGCGTGCCTGCGCGGCACGAACGCTGACGAACTCGCTGCATGCTTTGAGCGCATTTTCTCCGGTGACACGGTGGAGATGCGCGCAGCCCAGGAGCAGCACTTTGTCTCCGACGGCCAGAGTGCTCGCCGCGTAGCCGACGTGATCCGAAGGTTGGCCTAAGGCAAGAAAAACAAGAGAAAGGACGCATCATGAAAGTACGAGCTGCTGTGATTGGAGCAGGAGACGGAGGGATGTTGAATGTGCACGGATTGCAGGAGGCCGGAGCCGAAGTGGTGGCTCTCTGCGACATCAATGAAGATTGCTTGCGTTTGCGCAGCGGGGAGTTGGCGGCTTATCCGGAGATGAAGTTCTATACTGATCATCACCAGATGCTTGCCCGGCTGGATGTTGATCTGGTGGTGATCGCAACGCCCGATGACAAACATATGGATCTCGCAGTTGATTGTCTGGTGGCAGGGAAGCGGGTATTCGTAGAGAAGCCGCTCGCGACAACCATCGCTCATATCCGTACGTTTCGCGGTTTGGCGGACAAGTGTCCGGGGAGGATTCTCTTTGGCGAAAACCAGAGTTTCTCTCGGCCCATCCAGGCGGCGTTGCGTCATCGCAGAGAATTGGGCGCCTTCATGTTTGGCAGCACATTTTATGTGATGACCGGATGTGATCGCATCATGGGCGGCGGCAAATGGCGGACCGAGCATGCGTATAATCCGTGCGCAGGAGGATTGAGCCATAATTTTATGGTGGCACTTCTTTTTGCAGAGTCGCCCATTGCGCGCGTGCGCGCGACAGGTTCGGTCCTGACCTATCACGAAAATCTGGATCAATACGGCGGGTACGATACCATGGAGGGCGCCCTTGAGTTTGCAAGCGGTCGGCGTCTCAACTGGCACGTATGCATTGCGTTGCGGGAGCAGGATGCGCTTTTCGGAGAACGCAATATGGCGCATTTTTTCCAGTGTGAGCACGGAGTGCTTTCCTATGGAGCTTCTCCGCCTTTTGACCGTCTCGTCGTGCGAGGGCAAGACATAGTGTTCGAACCAGAACCGAGATCAACCCGAGATGAGTACTATTTCGCGCACCTCTACTGCCTGATGCATCGTCAGACGCTTGCGGCGATGGAGGGCAAACCGACACTGCATACTATTGATCATGGCGTCAATGTCGCTGCGGCCTGCGCCTTGGCGTTTGAGTCCGCAAAGCACGGCGGCAGTTGGGTAGATGTTCCCGACTATTTCCGGTTTTAGCTCTTGAAGATGTAATGTAGCGGCGCTGTCAGAAATGATGGCGCTTTTTTTATCCAGCACCTTCACTGCGGAGTTTTACTCGCCCCATTCCGGTCCAGAAAGCTGGTCTGAAATTCATACCCGCAGTGAAGGTGCTGGATTTATTGCTCTTTTTGCATAACATGGTAGAGTGAAAAGAGGAGAAAAAGAGTAAACTTTTTATGCATTCTTTGCGTTGTATAGTCAAGTATGGCAAAAAAGATATTGGGGATTATACCGGCGCGGGGCGGGTCAAAAGGCATTCCGGGGAAAAATATAAAGGCATTTTTGGACAAGCCCTTGATCGCGTGGTCTATTGAGGCGTTATGGGAAAGCGGCGTATGCGACCGGATCGTGGTGAGCACCGATGACCCGCAGATTGCGGAGGTCGCAAAACAATACGGCGCGGAAATTCCTTTCATGCGTCCGGCTCATCTGGCGCAGGACGATACGTCGACTCTGCTGGTCTTGCAGCAGGCCGTGCAATGGTTGAAAGAGCATGAACGCTACGAGCCGGATGCTGTACTGCTCGTGCAGGCCACATCGCCCGGCGCCAAGCAGATTCATTTTCAGGAAAGCGCCGATATGTTTTTTGCAACCGGCGCGGACTCGGTGATGAGCATGATACCGGCACCGGCGCAGTATAGCCCGTATTGGCAATTTTCTATGACTCCGGATGGGCGAGCAGAACTTTTCACCGCCGAGCCGGTGAAAAATGTCATCCGTCGCCGGCAGGACTTGCCGCAGACCTATATTCGCAACGGGTATTTCTGGATATTCAAGCCGGCACTTCTGTCCGAATCCGATCCGAGTTTTTACGGCACAGACGCGCGCGGATATCTGATGGATAAGGATTACGATATAGACATTGACGTGCCCGAGGATTGGGAAAGGGCGGAACAAAAATTTCAGGGGCTACAACGTCATGGAACATAATTTTGCAAAATTCATTGAAGGGAAAAATGTACTGGTGACTGGCGGCACCGGCTCTATTGGTCGTGTCTTGGTGGCGGGACTCGCGCGCCACAATCCGCGGGTGATCCGCGTGCTCTCGCGGGATGCCGTAAAGCAGTCGGAACTGCAGGCAGAACTGGGTCATCCCAAAAACATCCGTTTTATCCTGGGCGATCTGAAAGACCCGGACCGGGTTTTGATGGCATGTGAGGATGTGAACGTGATCTTCCATGCCGCGGCGTTTAAACATGTGCCGCAGGGCGAATACAATCCTTTTGAAGTGATTCAGACCAATGTTTTGGGCACGCAGAATCTTATCACGGCATCCCTGAAAACCCCGAGCGTCACGCATTTCGTGATGATCTCCACTGACAAAGCAGTACAGCCCATGAGTGTTATGGGCGCGTCAAAGTTTTTGGCCGAGCGGCTGGTGAGCGCCACGCACTATATAAAAGGAAAAAAAGAAAAAGTGTTTACGACCGTGCGATTCGGCAATGTCCTCGGGACATCCGGCTCTGTAATAAATGCATTTCGGGTTGCTGCAAAAAAGGGCGAGATCATGGTAACGCATCCGGACATGGCGCGTTTTTTCATGACGGTGCCGGATGCGGTGCGTCTCGTATGCGACGCGGTGACGATGGCGCGCGGCGGTGAAGTGTTTGTCTTGAAAATGCCCGCGCTTGCAATCAAAGATCTGGCTGAAGTGTGTTCGGCTCGGTTTTCCGGAGGCAAAGCCGTCGTACGATTCGGTTCTATCCGGCCCGGAGAGAAATTGCATGAAGCGTTACTTTCCCAGGAAGAAGCAAGGGCGGCTCTGCATACGGATCGTCTTTTTATAATAATTCCGCAAGTGGCGACCAATGACGTCGGTCCTGAAAACTATGCGTATCCGGGCGCCGCAGAGCTTATTCCAGAAGGCAGTGATAATGACGTTTCTCACCTGTACGAAACCAAATCGGCGCCCCGTATGAGCAGAGAAGAGATCGGAACCATGCTGGATCGCGCAAACATCATCTAACGTCGCAGTGTGCAGGTATGAAAAAAATAACATTGGGGGACATCACGATCGGCGACGGGCATCCGTGCGTAGTGATACCGGAAGGATGCGACAATCACATGGGGTCGCTGGAGCGGGCCAAAGAAATGGCGCAGGCGGCCAAAGAAGCCGGCGCTGCCATCATTAAGTGGCAGCTGCATTTGCCCGATGAGGAAATGGTGAAGGACGCGGCGATCGCCGCCTCGCGCCAGTCGCTCCCCGAATGGGGCTCCATCTGGGAATTCGTGGAGAAATTCAGCCTGTCGCCCGACGCGCATTATGATTTGAAACGTTATTGCGATAAGATCGGGATCCAGTATTTCTGTACGCCGTTTTCCCTGCGCGCGGCCGAGATTTTGAACGAGATGGGCGTGTGGGGTTTCAAAATCGGTTCGGGCGAGACTGACGATCTGCCGATGATAGAGGAGGTTGCCAAAATGGGTAAGCCGATGATGATTTCTACCGGCATGACCGACCTTGTTGATGTTGACCGGACGGTCAAGGCTATCAGGGACGCTGGCGCCCCGTTTGCCATCGCCCACTGCATGTCCATCTACGCCGGGCAAAGGGCGGGGCATCTGAAATACGGCC
>CAYXAG010000012.1:0-2455 GCA_964462235.1 uncultured Candidatus Saccharibacteria bacterium | reverse complement strand
GGGTGTCTCGGACCATACGCGGCCGGATGCGATGGATTCGCGCGCGGGAGGGGCGGTGAGCCATGAGGCGCGCGTCTGGGCCGCGGTGCACCAGGGAGCTAATTTTATAGAAAAACATTTTACTCTTGACCGGGCCCAACCCGATGCCGACAGCCGGTTTTCTTTGAATCCGGCGGACCTCGCACAGACGATCCAGACTGTGCGCGCGGCCGAAGAGGCCCTGGGCGGGGAGCGCAAGGTGTTTGATGAAGAAAAGTCGACTGCCCAGTGGGCAAAGCGCAGCGTGGTTGCGGCAATGGATATTCCGGCAGGAGCGGAAATTACGCGCGCGCACCTGACGTCCAAGCGCCCGGGCACGGGCATCAGGTCAAAGGATTATCATGCGATGTTGGGCAAGCGCGCCACGGCACTCATTGCGAAAAACACTCTTATCCGATGGGAACAACTGGAAAATTAAAAAAGCGTCTGCGCGTGGCAATCGTTTCGGAACGCCGCGCCGATTACTCACGTTTCAGGCCCATCTTGTCCCTTATGAAGAGGGACCGATTTTTTGACGTGCGGCTTGCGGTAACCGGCATCTCGCTTTTAAAAAGTCATGGCCAGGACATCAGGGTTATTAAAAGGGACGGATTCAAAATAGCGGTCGTGATTCCGATGTACCGCGAGGGTGTGTCCGATACGGGTGCGGAGATGACGCGCGCATACGGTCGGGTCATGGCCGGCCTAGCGGATTTTTTTGAAAAAGTAAAACCGGATGTCGTGTTGACGGGATTTGATATCGGCGCCAATTTTGCCGCCGCAATCGTAGGGGCGCACATGAATATCCCCGTAGCGCACATCCAAGGCGGAGAGGTAACCGGCAGCATTGACGAGTCGCTACGCCACGCCACGAGCAAATTTGCGCATATCCATTTTCCCGCGACCCGCGATGCGGCCGAGAGGCTCCGGCGCATGGGCGAGGACCCGCGCTTTATTTTCGTTATGGGGTGTCCATCGTTGGATATGATCCGACAGACCCCGCAGATGAAGAAAGCGGATGTCGCACTCATGCTGGGTCTTGATCCCGGGCGGCCGTATGTCGTGATTCTCCAGCATCCGGTTACCACCGAGGCGACAGATGCGGGCAGACAGATGAAGGAAACTCTGCGGGCCGTCAAAAGCATGCGTCTGCAAGGCGTTGTCATCTATCCCAACAATGACGCCGGATCCCAGGCCATAAAAAAAGAAATTGAGAATTCAGGCCTCCTGTTCGTCCCCAGCATGTCGCCGGATCAATTCATCAATGCGCTTCGCTATACTTCGGCTCTTGTCGGCAACTCGTCAAGCGGCATTCACGAGACCGCGACTCTCCATGTGCCGACGGTCAATATCGGCACCCGCCAGCAGGGGCGCATGAGGCCGGCAAACGTCATAGATGTGGGCTACCGCACAGATGAGATCAGGCGAGGGATTCGCAAAGCCCTGTATGATAAAAAATTTCTTGCGCGTGTCCGTCGGATAAAAAATCCCTACGGCGACGGCCACTCGGCCCGGCGGATCGTCGGCATCCTTAAAAAACTTGATTACAAAAAAATCCCCATCCAAAAAAGATTCGTGGATGAGGATCCGCGGAAATAAAAAAAGGGGCTGCATATCCTGCGGCCCCTTTGTCAAAGTTGCCTGCGTTGTGGTAAAGTTTTTATATGATTTCCGTGGTGATTCCGGCATATAATGAGGAGGAAAATGTCGCCGAATTGCATCGGCGGCTGAAGGCGGCGCTGGAGGCGTTAGGCGTTCCGTATGAGATTATCATCGTGGAGAACGGATCGCATGACCGCACGATGGAAGTTTTGAGAAGTTTGTCTCCGATAAAAATCGTGCGCCTGCGCAAAAACTTTGGGCAGGCCGGAGGGATTGACGCCGGTTTCTCTGTCGCCCTGGGGGATATCGTCATGACCATGGATGGGGATTTGCAGAATGATCCGGATGACATCGGCCGCATCATCGCCAAGTTAAACGAAGGGTATGATATTGTGGTCGGTTGGCGCCGCGACCGGCACGATCTCCTGTGGCGCAAAGTGCATTCGCGTCTGGCAAATTGGCTGACGGGCCGCGTTACCGGCCTGCATCTCCATGATCATGCCTGCGCTCTGAAGGCCTACCGGCGCCAGCTTCTGGATGGCGTAACGCTTTATGGCGAGATGCATGTGTTTCTTCCGGCGTTTCTGGTGGCAAGCCGCGGAGCTACAGTCGCCGAAGTTGCGGTCAGTCACCACGAGCGCGCATCGGGCATGTCCAAGCATCACCTCATGCGCGGGGTCAAAGCAATCTCTGATCTTTTTACGGTAAAGTTTCTTTCCACCACCATCCGCCCGCTCCTTGTTTTTACGAGCTGGGGGCTGGGTTCGTTCGGGCTTGCCTCCATGGCCGTTGCGGTGTCGGTATTTTTGCGCATTGCCAAGGGAATCTATTTTAG
>CAYXAG010000011.1:0-13638 GCA_964462235.1 uncultured Candidatus Saccharibacteria bacterium | reverse complement strand
TGAAAGATCAGAACCAAGCAGCCCTCGCCTCCCATTGTCTCAAAAGTGTACACAACGCTCCAAGATATAAGAGAGAGTCCTATCACATCACGTTTTCGCGGAGGGAGCACTGATATATTTTCTGCACGGCTCTCCCTCTGTAATTTTAGCACGCGGGGAGCGGATTCTAAAAATGAATTCGCGTATAACCCGCGTGCGTTTTTCAAAACATCCAACAGCGAGTCATTACGCTCGTAGGCGAACTGTGGAGGCATGGCGCACAAATGCCCGAAGCGCGGAGGAAGGGCGTGAAAGCATGTTATGCTTTCACGGGGGCAGCGCGTCCCGTGCACGGGACGCGCGGAACACCGGGGGGTTCCCTCCGAACGCGCGAGGAGCATTTGTCCATGCTGCAACCGTGAGCGGACAGCGTAATGACGAGTCAATGCACCCCTAATTTCAAAATCTCTTTGGCGATGATTTCAGCCGCATCCGGCCGGGCAAAATTGCTTGCAGCCTCGCCCATCCTTTTGAGCTTGACCGGATCATCCATCAGCTTCTTAATTTCCGCATATAAAATGTGCGGAGTCAAATTTCCTTCTTCAATGATCGTGGCACCCCCCTCGGCGGCGTATTCATAGGCATTTTTGCGTTGATGATCCTGCGCGGCGGACGAAAGTGGGATGAGGATAGAGGGTTTTGCGTGCGCCGCGATTTCAAAAATGGAGGAGGCGCCGGCGCGCGAGACAATCAAGTCGGAAAGCAGATAAAAATCGCGTATCTGCGATTCGTTCAGAAATCCAAGCGGATGATAGCGTTCTTTGTGGGCAAATTCCAGAACGACATCAGCCTCGCCTTTTACATCGGTGTAATTCTTCTCGCCCGTCTGATGCACGAGTTCGTATTGATCGGTAAGCTCTTTGAGCGTGCCCAGAAAAGCGTCATTGATTTTTACCGCCCCTTGAGAAGCCCCGATGACTCCGATGACCGGAAGATCGGAAAAAACATTGAACGTTTCAGCCGCCTCCTCTTTGATGCCGCCCAAAATTCTGCGCCGCAGGGGGATACCCACCAGTGCCACCTTTGCTTTGGGAAAATAAGCCGCGGCCGAGGGGAAAGCAACCCCGATGCGGCTGGCGAAACGCGCCGAAAACCGGCTGACGCGTCCCGGGATCGCGTCTGATTCATGGATCATCAAGGGGATGCGAAACACAGCCGATACCACGACTGCCGGCAGGGCTCCGTAGCTGCCTTTGGAAAATATCACGTCGGGCATGATCAGAAATATGTTCCAGAATGCCTGCACAACGCCCAAAAAAGTTTTGAAAATATCGGCAATGTTGCGCACCGATGCGTATCTGCGCATCTTGCCGCTTGTGATGCGTACAGGGGCGACCCCTTCCTCGCGCAGCAAATCCTGCCCGAAATCGTCCGGCCCGATGTAAAAAAGTTGCACGTCAAGTATCTGCTCCTCCTCCGCCACTCTTTTGAGCTCGCGGATAACGGCCAACACCGGAAAGAAATGCCCCCCGCCTCCTCCGCCAGTGAATAAAATCCTCATACGTTTACGTGTATCGTTTTGATATATTCAATAAGATGCCGACCATGCCAAGCGTCATTCCCAAAGCCGTGCCGCCGTAAGAAAGAAAAGGCAGGGGGATGCCGGTAAGCGGCAGGAGCCCGGAAATGGCGGCCATGTTTACAAACGCTTGCGTCATGATGCCGACAGAAATGCCGGAAGCAAGAAGTCTCCCGAAGGTATCCGGAGCATTGCGCGCGATGGCAAATCCTTTTATGAAAAATGCCGCAAATGCTCCGGTCAGGATGAGTGCTCCCAAGAACCCCATCTCTTCCACAAAAATCGCAAAGATGGAGTCGCCCATGGGCTCGGGCAGATAGTGATATTTTTGTACACCCCTTCCAAATCCCGCGCCCCAGAAGCCTCCGGTGCCGATCGCAATGGACGCCTGGCTGATCTGGTACCCGGCGCCTTGGGGGTCAAGATCGGGTTTGAAGAATACCAGGACCCGCGAGAGGCGGTAGGGAGCAAGCTGGATGATAAAATAAAACAGGACCAGGCCCAATCCTGCGAGGGCGGCGATCTGCGATATCTTGCCTCCGCCCACCAGGTACATCATTCCCGCAGTCGCAAGAATGATCCCCAGCGTGCCCACATCCGGCTGCATAATGAGAAATACCGCCACCACAGTGATCATGAGCGCAAACGGGATCATGCCCTGCGAGATGCTGGCGACCTGGCGGCGACGGGCATCCAGCCAGCTTGCAAGGTATACGATAAAGGAAAACTTGAGAAATTCGGACGGCTGAAAGCTGACCGGACCCAATTTGAGCCATCGGCGCGCCCCTCCAAAAGAATAACTTGTATGAGGAATAAAGAGAAGGGCAAGCAGAAAAAAAGAGGTCAGCATCAAAGGAATTGCCAGACGTTTCCATTGTCGATACGGCACCAGGGCGCCCACCGTACACAAAACCGCCCCGATGATGCCGCCGATGAGGAATTGACGGAGCGCATACGACCAGATAGAGCCAAAGTTTTTATACGAGAGCACCATGGAAGCAGAAAATAAGATGAGAAGCCCGCCGCCAAAAAGGGCTATGGTCAAAAAAAGGAGTGACGTGTTCATCCGGCGAACGATGCGCATATGTTCATTCTCTAGAGGGCGCGGACCGCTTTTTTAAATTGGGCACCGCGATCAAATTCGTTGAGAAATAATCCGAAACTGGCAGCCCCGGGAGAAAGAACAATGTGATCTCCCCTCTTGGCGCGCCGCCATGCGATGCGCACCGCCTCGTTCATGGATCGGGCGCTCTTCGTCTTCGGCGGTTTGATACGATCCTCATGCAATAACGATCGCATCTTCCGGGTAGCACTCCCCGGGAGAAAAATAATCACGTCAGCCGAGCGTTGTATGGCCCGGATCATTTCGCGGAAATCAAGATTTTTGTCCGATCCTCCGGCAATAAGAATCAAGGCGTTCGTTCCGGCTTTGGCGCGAAACCTTTTGATGGCGACAACGGCCGCATCCGGAGTGGTGGCGGTGGTATCGTCTATAAAGTGAATGCCCTTTTTGACCGCAATTTCCTCCTGCCGTTCCGGGAGCCCTGGGAACGAGCGGAGAACCCGTGCTACCGAGGCCGCTGTCAGGCCAAAGTGACGCGCAACCGCTGCCGCAAGCGCTACCGAGGATTCGTAATGCTCGCCGAGTTTTTCGTCTACGATCGGCTTGAGGCGCATGTCCAGACGCGGGAATACCACTCGTGAGGGCGCGCCGCGCGCCAAAGCATGCAATCTCCGGTCCGAGCCGTTTATAAACGCATAATCCCCTGGTTTCTGAAAACGAAAAATGGCGGCTTTGGCCTTTTGATATTCTTGCATATTTACATGCCAGTTGAGGTGATCCCGCAGGATATTGGTGAGGACCGCAACCGGCGGGCTTGTATGCTCGCGGGCAAGATCAGTTAGCTGAAAACTGGAAAGCTCCAAAACCACCAGATCCCCTTTGCGGACGCGCGGCAGGATATCAAGCACCGACGTTCTGATGTTGCCCGCAAGAAAAACCCTTTGGTGGCGCGTTTTCAAAAATAAACTGATCAGGGTGGCCGTGGTGGATTTGCCCCGCGTGCCGCTAACTCCGATGATCGTGCCCGGACAGGAACGGAAAAAAATGGCGACATCGGTTGTAACCGGAATCCCGCGCCGACGCGCCAGACGAAGATAGGAGGAATCGGACCGCACGCCCGGATTTTTTATGATGATATCGGCAGCAACAAAATCGCTTTCCCGATGCCGACCCAGGACATAGGTGATATTCTTGATACGTTTGAGCGGTGCGAGCGAAGGAGCCAGTTCCTTTTCTGATCGCAGGTCGGTGACCGTGATTCTTGCTCCCTGCCCGGATAAAAATCGCACGCTGCCCAGTCCCCCGCCGTGCAGCCCCAAACCCATAACCAGCACCCGCTTTCCGGCAAACGCCGACGTGCTATTTTTGTGGTCGCGCGCAGTCTCTTTCATATTTTTTGAGAGGGGTTCTTGTCACGCCCGCTTCTTTCTTAATATTTTTCCCGCGCGCGAGCCGGTATACTGCCCTTGAGAAACCGCGATCTGGCCGTTGACCACCACCCATTCTATTCCCGCGGCGTAACGGAAAGGATCTTGGTATGTCGCCCGATCCCGTAAAAGTTTCGGATCAAAAATCACGATGTCGGCGGCTTGACCCGGCCAGAGCGCCCCGCGATCCTCAATGCCGATTTTGCGCGCGGGTGCGGTCGTCATCTTGGCGATCGCCGCCTCCGGCCCCAGAAGCGGCCGATCAATCACAAAACGATGCCAAAAATGCGGGAACGCTCCGAAAGAACGCGGATGCGTGAGGTTGCCGGATTTCACCGCGTCCTGCGACATGCCGATTCCGTCGGAAGCCACCAGCGTATCGGGACGTCCAAGCGCCATATCGGTATTTTTGCCGCGCACGGTCCTGCCTATAATGGAGATACGGCCCTCATTGGCGCGCAAAATTTCCAACATCGCCTCTTCCGGAGAAAGCCCCGTGTGCTCGGCGATCTCGGCTATTGTTTTGCCGGCCAGAGACGGTTGGTTGGCCGAAAGCACGGTAATCGTATCGTAGTGAAGCGTATGGAGCCGCAGATCCTCAATGATTTTACGCCGGTCTCCCGGGTGGTCAATCCGCCGGAAAAGATTTTTGAATCCTCCCACTCGCGTCCAGGAAGGCAGGAGGAGATACAGGGGAGATCCGGTCGTGCGATACGGGGAAACGTCGCAAGTAATGTCCGCGCCCGTTGAGCGGGCATGCTCCATGAATTCCAGGGCTTTGGGAGCCAGAGGCCAGGCCTTTTTTCCAATGACTTTAAAATGGCTTATAATGACCGGCGCACCGGCTTCCCGCGAGATTCGCACCGCTTCGTTGACCGCGCCAAGCGTCCCTTTACCCTCGCTGCGCAAATGAATTTTGATGATTCCGCGCCCGGCAAGCACCCGCGCCGTTTCAATGATTTCATCGGTGCTTGCGATCCGTTCGTGGCCGTAGGCAAGCCCAAGAGAAAGTCCAAACACTCCTTGATCCAAAGCGTTCCCCAAAAATAATTTCATGTGTTCCCGTTCATCCGGCCTGACGCCGCGGGCCTCATCACCCAGAACGCCGCGTTGAAGAGTGCCGTAGCCTACCAGCATTCCGAAATTCACCCCGGGCCGGAGGCCGGCCAACGTGTCCAAAAATTCTCCGACACTCGTCCAATTTATGTTGATATCCCCGATATTGGCCCATTTGCTGATTCCCAGGATCGCTTCGCGCGAAAAGAGCGGAGCCAACGATGAGCCGCAATTGCCGCCGATGATCGTGGTGATGCCCTGCATCAGCATGCTTTCCAACGCGGGGTAGGCAAATATCGTCAAATGCGTATCGGAATGATTGGTGATATCCACGAATCCGGGCGTCACATATTTGCCCACGGCCAAGATCTCGGTCTTGGCCGATCCGGACGACAAAACCCCGATATCGGCGATTTTATCGCCCTTGATCCCGATATCGGCAATAGTCATGGGGCTCCCTGTCCCGTCTATCACCGATCCTCCTTTTATCACAATATCGTAGGCCATTAATGACAGTATACAACACCTCGCGGCACCATGTAAAAAGAACGGAAAAGAAAAAGGCCGGACGCCATGTCCACCCACAGTGGCTTTTATCCTGCCCCGCGTTTTCTATTCGGTCAATACTCCGCGGATACGGCGTATTCCCGCCGAGCTTGATTCTTCTTTGACGATTTTAAAATGACCCACCGCGCCGGTACGCGAGACATGCGGCCCGCCGCATAGTTCCCGAGACAGCACCTCGCCGGTCTGCTCATCATACATCGTGTATACTTTCACGCGCGCCGGATACTTCTCGCGGAAAAATCCCACCGCACCTTTTCCCAACGCTTCGTCATACGACATTTCCTCCCATATCACCTTGATATCGCGGCCTATCGCATCATCCACCCACTCCTCCACTTTTTGCAGTTCCTCATGCGTCAATTTCCTCGGAAACCGGAAGTCAAATCGCGTACGCTGGACCGTAATGTCCGATCCGTCCTGGCGCACCTCCGGACCCAGAACCGCGCGCAGGCCCGCATGCAGGAGATGCGTTGCCGTATGCAGGCGCGTGACGCGTTCCACCTCGGATTCGTCGCGTATCGTCACCTCACCGGTCTTCATGTAGAGACCATGCCCCCCGAATTTTGCCGCGACCCCGGCGCGGGAGATCTCCTTATGACGTTCGAGATCTTCTGCAAATGCTTTCTTATCGATCTCTACCCCCTCTTTTTTTGCAAAATCATCCAATACATCAATGGTTATACCCGCACTTTGATAGAGATTGAACGCAAAAGCGCGCGGAATAATATATATCTTTCGTGTTTTTATTTCGTTGGCTTCTTTCTCAAATTCTTTCCGCCCACGCCCAACTGCTGCCAAAAATTTCGTATACTCTTCTTTGTACACTTCTTCTATCGCGCCGAAATCAAGATTACGATAATCAGATTTGTTGATCCCAACCGCCGCTTTTAATAATTCCTCTGGTGAGTGGCCGATATTTTCCACCTCGGCGAACGCGATGACGCGTCGCATCAATCTGCGCAGTATATATCCCGCCTCTCTGTTGGACGGTCGCACTCCATCACAAGTCAAAAATATAACGGCTCGGACATGATCAACAATAATTCGTTTCTGCCGCGTATCAAGATTCCCCGATAATAATTTTATCAATGGCACAAATAAATCTGTCTCGAAAATTGTCGGCGTTTTCTGCACGATCATGGCCAGACGCTCCAGGCCCATGCCCGTATCAATGCCTTTCGTGGCAAGCGGCTCCAACGTTGCGTTGCCGGCCAACAATTCCTCGCGCGAGCCGGAGCAAAAAAATTCGTTGAACACGATATTCCATATTTCGATATCCTGTCCCGCGCCGTTTTTGCAGTAGATCTCGGTCGTGGGGCCGCACGGGCCGGATGAGCCGGTCGGCCCCCAAAACACATCCTCCATCCCTTCTTCGCGGATGTCCGTGATGCCAAGATCGCGCCAGATGCGCGCCGATTCTTTATCTTGCGGGATACCGATGTCGTCTCTGCCATGAAAGATGGTCACGTAGGAAATCTCCAATCTTATTTCTTTTGTCAAAAATTCATGCGCATACCGGATCGCGTCTTCTTTGAAGTATCCCCCAAAACTAAAATTGCCCATCATCTCAAAAAATGTGAGATGCCGTTCGTCGCCCACCTCGTCTATGTCCGACGTGCGAAATGATTTCTGGATGGAGACCGTATTGCGGGAGCCGAAATCGCGATCCGCCATCTCCGGATCGGTATAGTATTTTTTAAACTGCTGCATGCCCGCGGTCGTCAAAAGCACCGATGGATCATTGGGTATGAGCGAGGAGGAGGGGACGATGGCATGCCCGCGACGTGCAAAAAAATCCAGGAATTTCTTGCGCAATTCTTCACTGTGCATATGAGACCATCATACGTTAAAAAAAACTATAGTTCAACGAGTGGCCCAACAGCATAAAAAAGCCCTCTCGCAGATTGGAAATCCGTAAGAGGGTAGACGGCGCGACTGAACGAAATCATGGAGCTTTGTTGTGCGTGGCGGCAGGCGCAATGTTTTTAAAGCGTTCTGCTCCAGCTGCCGGACCCGCTCCCGGCTAAGTTTGAGGATATCCCCAACCTCCTGGAGTGTATGCTCTTTCCCGTCAAGACCGAAACGCAAGCGTACGATAACCGCTTCGCGCTCGGGCAGAGTTGCCAGACAATCGGTTAGACGCTCTCGCAGTTGATCTTCAGCCAAAAGATCATCGGTAACCGGTGCCCCATCTTCCAACGTATCAGCCAGACGTAAACCATTGTCGCTGATCGGCTCGTCCAAAAAAACTATCGGCTGCACTGCCATCTGGAAGTTTTCAACCTTGTCGGATTTCCAGCCGAGCTCCCGGGCTAATTCCTCGCTGGTGGTGGGTCTGCCATAGTGATGCCAAAGGCGGGCAGCCACCTTTCGCATCTTTTGCTCCTGCTCAATGATGTGACTGGGCAGGCGCACTGTGCGGCGCTGCTCGTTGATGGCGCGGGTTATGGCCTGACGTATCCACCAATACGCATAGGTGACGAATCTGAATTCCCGGCTCGGCTCAAATTTTTCCAGCGCGCGTATGAGCCCGAGATTCCCTTCCTGGATTAGATCAAGGAATTCTATGCCTCGACCCTGGTATTTGATGGCTATATGCACGACCAGGCGCAGATTGGCGTTTAGCATCCGATGCTTCAGCCGGCTAAGACGATTGTACGCATTTTGCCAGCTGTGGAAGGAAGCGTAAAGCGCCCGATCGCGGGGATTGGCCGCGTAAGCTTGCGCGAGAGCCGAGCGTATCGCGTCATACGACTCTGTATGGCATACAATTCCTGCCCAGACCTTATACCATTGCTGCCACAATTCGGCATACGCCCGACGCGCCATGCGGCGCCCAGCGGCTGTCTCAAAGACCGCGCATCCTGGTCGAGGGCGCGCATCTTGCAGGCGACCGGCGATATCCTCCAATTCGCAGAGAATATCTCCAAGCTGTTGCGCTGCTTCCCGGACCTCCGGGTTGGCAGAGGAAAGCTCCTTTTTCTTCTGGCATAACTCTTTGAGGACGGAAAGCGCCATGGGTGCGCCAGAGAGCGTCCGATGCTCTCGCATCCTGGCATTGGCGATCTGCCGCCAGAGCCCGCGTTCTTCTTCTCTGGCGAGCAGCTTGTAACGACGGATTTCGCCAAAATATCTGGCCAGAAGTTTATCAGTCTGCTCATCTGCCCCGGACAATACCTCCTCATCCTCCGGTGTTTCCCGTTGCCAGTTCTGGTCCTCAAGTTCCAAGGCTTCCACAGAGGGCTTCATCGCACATCTCCGTCACGCGCGAGCGCGCTAAGGATTGTTTATAAAAAGATCAAAAAAGATATCTATCTTATACCACGATATCTCTACGAGCGCAAATTCTAGAGCATGCTTCCCAACAGGCCCTAAATAATCACTCCGCCTCCCAGTATCTTGCCTTTTTTATAAAACACCGCGGACTGGCCCGGGGTTGCGGCGCGTTGGGGCTCCGAGAAACGAATAAAGAATAAGGAATCAGGAATCAAGGAAGAATCTTTGATCTTTTTATCATCCATAATTCCTAATTTCCGCTTCATAATTCTCGCTTCCTGCAGCGGCTGTCGGTAGCGGATGCGCGCCTTGCACCTCAACGGCAGCTTGGGCAAGGCGCCGGAAATCCAGTTTACATCCGACACCAATATCTCGCGGGTAAAAAGTTTTTCATCATACGGCCCTTCGGCCACGACCAATGTATTGGTTTGAAAATTCTTGCCTGCCACATAGTGCGCAATTCCTCCCCCTCCTCCGGTGCCGAGCCCCTCGCGCTGGCCGATGGTATAAAACGCCAGGCCTTCATGTTCTCCCACGGTCTTTCCGGCGGTAGTGACAACCGCGCCCCGCTGGAGGGGAATATATTTTTCCAGAAACGCTTTAAGATCAATTTCTCCGATAAAGCAGATCCCCTGGGAATCTTTTTTCTCGGCGGTGGGAAGGGCGAATTTTCTCGCCATCTCCCGCACTTCCGGTTTCGTATACTCGCCTATCGGAAAAAGGCAATGGTGCAGCTGATCCTGTCCGAGGGTCCAGAGAAAATATGACTGATCTTTATTTTTGTCCGCGGCTTGGTATAATGAATATGCCGTGGGCCCGGGGCGGTCCGAGATCTCCCTAGTCAAGAAGATTCTCCGGGGTGCAACTCCCCGCAGGTCCGCAGCTCCTGTGGATATCTTTCTTTTGTAAGAGTATAATGGAAATACTTGGCTAGGGGGATATCGGTCTATCTTGTGGAATCCCCTAAAAACCCTGTTTTTAAGAGGGTTTTTAGTTGTTTTAATCCGGACATAATGTCCGGTTGCCACATAATCCGCGCCAAGCTCCAATGCTCGCCGCAAAAACACCCCGAACTTTATGTGGCGGTTGCACATCACATCCGGATTGGGCGTGCGACCGGCCGCGTACTCGCGGATCATGTATTCCACCACCGCCGCGCGATATTCTTGGGTAAAATCCCATGTCTGAAACGGAATACCTATCTTCTCCGCAGCAGCCATCGCGTCATACCGATCCTCCTTGAAATTGCAGGGAATGGAAGGGTCTGACCACATCTTGATATGAACTCCGACTACGTCAAAACCGCGCTCTTTCAAAAGTGCGGCCGCCACAGACGAATCCACCCCGCCGGACATGGCGACAAAAACTCGTTTCTTTGATCCATAATTTTTCTTCATGACACGTGATGTTTATTTTGTCGTTTGAGCTATGTCGTCAGAGGTGAGCGGCCCACGGCCGGAGCAAGTCCTGTATCCTGCGACGCATCTCCTCCTTGTTCATGACTCCGCGTTTCTGGAATCGGATGGCCCCGTTCTCGTCGGCGAAAATCTCCTCGGGCATAGCGAATCCCCCTAGAGATGCGTAAAACGCATCATCGGGACTCCAGAGAGATACTAAACCTTCGGGGATGGAAATGTTGCTCCCGGGAGTCTCGGCTGTCCCGGCCGGCTCCCGGCGATTCAATGCCACGACACGAATCGCATCCCCGAATTCTTTTTGCATGGCCGCCGCTGTCTCAAGCATCGTCATGCATGGCGTGCACCATGAGGCCCAGATAACAATCACAACAGGCTTCCCGCCAACATCGGATTGTATAATTTTTTTGCCTCCGGTGTCTTTTAGAGTCGCATACGGGAGCATGCGCGCAAGCCCAGGAGTTTTTGGCGGGCGCTCGCCCAATCGCCGGATGAAAAAAACCCCCGCCGTTCCTGCGGCCAATACCAGTAAGGCTGCCAGGAGGGCAAGGAGTTTCTTTTTCATGGCGCAAATCTATGCCAAGCCCAGTGCCTCTTTGAGCCGCGCCTGGTCAAACCCGATGATGATTTTATCCCCGATGCGGATTACCGGCACGCCCATCTGGCCCGATGCGGCGATCATTTCCTGCTGGGCCGCAAGATCACTGGCGACATCCTTTTCCTGGTAGGCGACATTATTTTTTTTGAAAAACTCCTTTGCCATTTTGCAGTAGACGCAATACGGCGTTGAATAGATGACAACGCGCGCGGCTGGAGACGCGCCAGAAGATGAGATTTTTTGTTCCGTTTCCATGGGAAAAATCAACGGGTTATTTTGTCTTGCCTAGCGCCTCGTCAATGGCGGCCGCCAGTTGTTCAAAGGGAACCGCTCCGGTGATGAGCTGTCCATTGATGAAATTTGCGGGAGTCCCGTTTACCCCGAATGCCCTCCCTTCATCGGTATCTTTGCGCACGTCGGGCAAGTATTTGTCGGCGTCCAGACAAGAATTGAATGCGGTCGGATCCAAACCCAGTCCAAGAGCGAAATGCTTGAGATTATCCTTGGTAAAGGCTCCTTCGTTCTCGCCGTTTTGATGGGCGAAAAGATAGTTATGATACTCCCAAAATTTGCCCTGCTCGCCCGCGCAGCCCGCGGCCGTGGCCGCCCACTCCGATTCCTGGCCGAGAAACGCAAAGTTGCGATAGGCGAATTTTACTTTGCCGGTCTTCACGTATTGATTGATGATTTGTTGCTCTGCGGTCTTAAAAAACTTCCCGCAATAAGGACATTGGAAATCTCCGAATTCTACCACCGTTACCGGGGAAGCGGGATTGCCAAGAAACGGCCCGTTGCCGGCAATTTTTTGAATGTCCGCGGATGTCACGCTTCCTGGATTGGCTACTGCCGCGACCCGAGGCGCAGAAGCCGGATTACTCCTATTGGCATACATCACGGCTCCGGCGACCATCGCTCCGGCAACCAGAATGGCCGCGGGAATCACGTACGAGTTGGATTGAGTCGGTGTCCGTTCCCGCTCGTCATCTTCCAAAACTTCATCTTCATCGCGTTCGTCTTGATACTTCATAGAAAAGTTCATTGGCAACTAACAGCATCATTGTATCAAAGGAATCTTACGGATGTCAAACAAAGGATCAGACAAGCGTCTGCGATACGTTTCCACCTCTGTTTTTTGTCCGATCAACGCTGCCAAATGCGTTTTATCCGCGAAACGATTAATGAGGACAGCGCCCGTCATGAGCCCGTTGTGAATGAAAAAACGCTCATAGTGATTTTTTCCTTTTTCCATGCGTACGATTGTATCCATGGCCGGATCGCACTGGCCCAGAATCGTGATCTGAAAGCCAAAATTCGTAATGGAGTAGGCGGGCACATGCGTGAATGCGCCTCGGTACCCGGCCATGGCGCGCCCCGCGCGCTCGCCCTGCAGGACCGCGTTGGTCCAATTTGCTCCTATCGTCCCCTTTTCGGCTCCAGTTGGGGTATATTCGGCGATATCGCCGGCCGCAAATACCCCGGGGATATTGGTCTCCAAAAATTCATTGACCGCGATCCCTCGCAGGCCAAAGCGAATTCCCGATCCTTCAAAAATCTCCCTGTTTCGTTCAATCCCCACCCCGACGCCGATGGCATCACCCGCCAACACTTCTCCGTTTCGGGTCGTCATCTCAAAATCCTCGCCGTGATCTACTATGGTCGCAATTTCATCCTGCGCGTGAAGTATAACCCCGTGACGAGCCAAATTGGCCGAGAGCAATTCCCCGCCGGCCGCATCCAGAAACGCAGAGAATACGTGCGGTCCGCGCGTGATCAGATGCGCCGGCGTTTTATTGGACGCAAAAATCTCAAGAAATTCAAGAGCGATAAAAGAGGAACCCACGACAAGGGGTCTCTGTATCCGTGCAAGCGCACTGTGCAGCCGATCCGCGTCCTGGAGTGTGTGCAGGCGATGGATATATTTTTGATCCGTGTCCAGGCCCCACGGCGCCACACGGCCGCCACTTGCAATTAATAGTTTTTCGTAGCCAAGACTCGTGCCGTCGGAAAGCACGACCTCGCCCGACCCGGTATCCAGTTTGACCGCGGCCCGGTCAAGCAGAATCTCTATCCGGTTTTGAACAAAATGCTGGGGCGTGCGCACAAACAGGCGCTCGCGCCCGATGCGTTTTTTAAGATAGGAGGGCAGGAGCACGCGAGAATACGGCAGATGCGGTTCTGCGCAGACAATGGCGATGCTTCGGGCCGCGTCATGGGCGCGGATCGCCTCCGCCGCGCTCAATCCGGCGATTCCGCCGCCGATGATGAGATAGCGATACCGCTCCATATTCTTTTACGATAGGGACCCTTCCCGATCGTTTTGTTTCGGCGCCACGCCTTTCAAACGGCCCAGAATTTCAAGAACCAGCTCGTTCTGCCGCTCCAGATGCAGGAGAATTGTCTCTATCTCCCGCTCGGCTTTCACATTTACGTCAAAATCGCTTTCGGCTCTGGCCTCGGCGTGGCGGCCCTGGAGATTTTGCCCGACCATAATGAGCGGCATGAGGAAAATCTGGATCATGTTGGAGATAAAAAGCCACAGGACAAAGGCCGGAAACGGATCAAAGTGCAACGCGTCCGGACCTATCGTATTCCAGCCAAACCATACCAGAGTCCATGCCAAAATCACCAGGAAAAAACCCATGGACCCGACATGCTCCGTCATGAATAATGCAAGTTTC
>CAYXAG010000010.1:0-15163 GCA_964462235.1 uncultured Candidatus Saccharibacteria bacterium | reverse complement strand
CATAAGCAGAATTCAAAGTGTTTGGAGAAAAACCTGCCTCGCGTTGTAAATCGGTAAATTTAGCCCAGTATTTACCCCAATCGTAGGGTTTTATACCTGTCTCTCTTTCAAATCGTTCTCGACCAAGAGGCACACCGCCATTTTCCTTGGCAGTTTTTTGGATAATATCGAGAATGTCTTGTTTCGTTCGCATAAATTATTTTACTAATTCTTCCATTGGAACGCCTAACGACTTGGCGATTTTTTGGATTGTTTGAACGCTTGGTTTCGTAACGACACCACCCTCAATTTTTGTAAGAGTAGAGTATTTGATATTGGCTTTTTTCGCCAAGTCGTCCTGCGTTAATCCTTGTTTTGCTCGTATTCGTTTTATGTTCTGTGATATAGTTGCCATAGTATGCTACTTTTGATAGTATAGAAATATGAGTCATTACTTTCTTTGCTCACAAAACAAGCATAGCAAAAATCGTAGATTTTTTCAATGTATGGTTTCTGATTTTGTAGCCGCCGGATTTTTTCGCCGAAATGCCAGAAGCGAGGGCGCGGCGGAAGGGGGGTGTGGGGGGAATTCCGCCGCGCCCGAGCGTTCCGCCGGAGCGAAGCGGAGGCGGGTCAGTTTCCCTCAAAATGGTTTCGCGCAAAGTTTAGAATATCCCATCCCATCTCAAAACCGCCCCTCAGGGGCGGTTTTGAAGCAAAACGCGGACAGGGCGACTGGACGCTCTCTCAAAAAAACGCATTGACTCTTTGGGGCCGATCGGGTATTATTTTTATTGTCGGCAGTCGGGGAGACTCCAGACCGACGCGCCTTTAATCTTTACATCAATCTCTATCCAAAAGCGATACCGCATAAATCAATGGATCCGCGCATCCCCTATCCGGGTGATCGGAGCGGACGGAAATAACCTGGGCGTTATGGAAACGGGTGAAGCTTTGCGTTTGGCTCAGAAAGCGGGTCTGGACCTGATTGAAATCGCGCCCACAGTCAACCCGCCTGTCTGCCGGCTCATGGATTTCGGAAAGTTCAAGTACGAACGCGAAAAAGGCGAGCGCGAACACGGCAAACGGCAGAAGGAAAGCGAGACTAAGGGCATACGGATCGGATTCACCACGGGCAAGCACGATCTGGAGCTGCGGGCAAAACAAATTGACGGATTCCTCAAGGACGGAGATAAAGTCCGGATTGACATGCGCCTGCGGGGCCGCGAAAAAGCGCACGGAGCGCTGGCCATGGAAAAATTTAAAGAGTTTCTCGCGATGATCCCGAGCCAGTTCAATCTGGAGTCGCCGCCGAAACGCTTTCCCCAGGGGCTTATCGCCATCATCACTAAGAAATAAATATGGCGCGAAAAGCAGTACTCAAACGGATCAAATTCACCGGAGGCGGCAAACTGCGCCACCGTCGGTCGGGAAAGAACCACCTGAACGCGAAAGCCTCGCGCCGCACCCAGCTGCGCGAAAAAGGCATGAAAAGTTTTTCACGGGCGATAGAGAAAAAGATACGAGCATACATCTAACAGCATGGCACCATGACACGAGTAAAACGGGGTATCATTGCTCATAAGCGGCGGGAAAAATTACTCCGCTCGGCCAAGGGCTTCAAGTGGGGAAGGAAATCCAAAGAGCGCAGCGCGCGAGAGGCCCTGCTGCACGCTTGGTCTCATGCGTTTGCGGGCAGGAAGCTGCGCAAACGCGACGAGCGCAAACTGTGGCAAACCAGAATCGGCGCCGCATCCAAGATGCATGCCGTCTCCTACAGCAAACTCATCTCGGCTCTCAAAAAAAACCATATAGAGCTTGATCGCAAGATTCTTGCCGCAATCGCACAAAAGCACGGCACGGTATTCAAACGTATTGTTGAGAAGGCCGCGAGGTAGGCCGGGACGGTACTTCTCCTCCTGACGGCAGCCGGAATCCATTTCAAAAATATCCCTTCTGCCGGCCAAGATCATTTTTGAGATGTGCGCTACAGACGTATAAGAGAATCCAGCTTGTCTTCCATCTTCCAGAATTCCGGGGAGCGCCTGGCGCGCGGGCGCACAAGATGATTCGGTACGATTTCTTTTATGCTCCCCGGGCGGGAAGACAGAACCGCGATGCGATCTGCAAGCTCAATCGCCTCTCCGATCAGATGCGTCACCATAATGATCGTGGGACGGGTATCGGCCCAGATCTGCAACACTTCACGGCGCAATTCGTCGGCCGTGAATGAGTCCAATTCCGAAAACGGCTCATCCATAAAAATTATTTTTGGGTCAGTGGCAAGCGCCCGGGCGATACCCACGCGCTGACGCATGCCGCCGGAAAGCTCGCGCGGATAGCTGCGGCCGAACTTCTCAAGCCCCAGGCGCGCAAGCTCGCGGGCCACGCGCGCCTTTTGTTCGTGCGGCGCCAGATGCCGCGCGTGCAGTCCCAACCCGACATTGTCAGCCACCGAAAGCCACGGGAGGAGTGCGAACTGCTGGAATACAAAATTCATATCGCCTCGCCCGATCCCGCTTCCCAGTCTGACCGTACCGCCAAACTCATGCTCCAGCCCGCTCATGATCCGCAGAAGCGTGGACTTCCCCGATCCGGATGGCCCGAGGAAAACAAAAATTTCTCCGGCGTGGATGTCCAGCGTAATATCTTCCAGCGCCGTCAAAGGCGGAGCGGTAGAATCCCGAAATACTTTGCGCACATGAGAAAGCGAGATGATTGGCTCCATGGTCATTCTTCCATCATCCGGTGCCCCCGCTCCAAAAGCGGCAGCCAGATAAGTTTATTGATGCTGAAAATCAAAAGCAACACACCCAGAACCCCGAAGCCCGTGATGACCGGATCATGCGCAAACGCGCCGAAGAATTCGCCCAGGCCCCGATGAGGCGAGACAATGATTTCGGTTGCAACCAGCGCCTCCCACCCCTCGCCAAGGCCAATGATGGAGCCGGTGACCAGACCCGGAGCAGACACCGGAATCAGAAAATGCGTGAGATAACGGATTCCCGAAAGCCCTGACATTTCCACCGCCTCCTCCCAGTCGCGCCGGATGAGTTTGAGAGAGGAAATAATGGAGAAAAAAATCGGCCAGATGATTGCGATCACGAGAAACACGATGATGGTAAAATTGGAGCGCCCCCAAAAAATCACGGCCAGAGGCAACGCGCTAAATGCCGGGAAACTTTGCAAAACATCAAAGAGCGGCAGCACGATGAGTGCGCGCCGCCCTCGGTAAAAAAGAACGGCCGACAGCCACCCGAGGACCGCCGAGATCAGATACGCGATCAGGACGCGCGCGAGGGACGCATCAACGTCTCCGAGGAGGCGCGCCAGGGCGATATGCGCCAGGCGCGAGAAGAGCGCAAAAAAGAGAAAAGGGAATGCCACAATCGCCAAGGTGATCGCCACGTGCAGGCGCGACTGATAGATCGCCGTATGATGTTTCCGCCCATGCTGCATAGAGAAATCGTAAGAAACTATCTCAAAAGTCTCTTTCGTCGCGAAATTTCAGAAATTCGAGCGAAAACGCTGAAGGATGAGGAAGGCGTATTGGCTGAAATACGCCAACGAGTCCTGAAGCGTTTGCAGCCGAATTTCTGAAATTGTAGCAGAATACGGATTTTTTAGACAGTTTCTAAGGCCGCTATGCGGACTCTCTGCGCTTATTATAACGATTTTTTTCAAGAAAGCGATGGGCTTTTTGAATCAGGCGCCGAGACCCCTGATAGAAAACTCTCTCATATGCCCTGTCATACGGCAACCATGCGGCACCGCTGTGCTCTCGGGAGATTTTGACGCGCTTCTTTTTTGATTCGGCGATGAACCAGACAACAAACTTCAACACTTTCCTGCCCTTGGCAACATACACATACCGTTCTGTTTCTTTAAATCCCGGGATGAAGGCGATGCCGCACAGCCCCGTCTCTTCCTCCGTCTCCCTCCGCGCCGCCTCTTGGGACGTCTCGCCCTTCTCAATATGACCTTTGGGAAAATTCCAATACTCTTTTGGCTCCGGCTCCTTCCGGGGATGTTTCAACAAAAGATATTCTCTGCCCCTTTTCGCGTCGCGGTACACCACCGCGCCCGCGGATCGTTCCACCGACATATCAGTTTTTTAAAAACGATTTCATTTTTTCAAGCGGCCATGCATTGATGATGTCTTTTTTCTGGGCCCAACCGCGCCGCGCAGCAGCAATGCCGCATTCAAGATATTGAAAATGCTTTGCCGAATGGGCATCGGAATCAATGGACATTTTTACGCCCGAGGAGACGCACGCGCGGATATAGTCGTCCTTGATGTCGGCGCGGTCCGGATACGCGTTGATCTCCAAAACCGTCCGCGTCCTCTTGGCCGCGGCGATAATCTGGTCAATGTCAAGCTCAATCGGCTCGCGGCGGCTGATGATGCGTCCGGTCAGGTGAAAAATAATATCCACGTGGGGGTTTTCCATCGCGCGTATCAGACGCCGCGTCTGATCCTTGCCTGAAAGCTTAAAATGGCTGTGCACCGCAGCGCCCACAACATCCAGACGCGCCAGCGCATCATCCCTAATATCCAGTGAGCCGTCTTTGCCGATATTCACTTCTGCCCCTTTCAGCACGCGAAATTTTGTTTTTTTCAGTTTTGCGTTCAGGGCGTCTATGGCCCGCCCCTGTAGCGCAAGTTTTTTTTCGTCCGCACCCCCGGTCATCGCAAGACTCTGGGTATGATCGGTGATCGCGATATAATCTAGGCCCGAGTCCTGGGCGGCTTGCGCCATTTTTTCCAGCGAGTCCTCCCCGTCGGTCCAATCGGTCTGCACCTGCAGGTCGCCCCGCAGATCGCCGTAACCCACGAGCCGAGGGAGCTGCCCGCGCCTGGCTGCCTCAATCTCTCCGAGATTCTCACGCATCTCGGGCGGCATCTCCGAGATGCCGAGCTTCTCGTATATCTCTTTCTCGGTGAGGCCCGCGATCATTTTTCTGCCGGCAAAAAGCCCGTACTCGTTCAGCTTCCATCCTTTTTTAATGGCGATCTGGCGAAGCGCGATATTGTGATCCTTGGAGCCGGTAAAATAATTCAATGCAGCGCCCCACGAGCGCTCCGGCACCACCCGCAGGTCGCAATCAAGGCCACTCTTCAATCGCACGTTTGTTTTCGTGGGACCCGTGCCGTAGACATGGGCGATGAAAGGCAGACCGAGAAAGCGATCCGTCACCTTCTCCGGCCTGGCAGAGGCGACCAGAAAATCAATGTCGCCGATGGTCTCCTTGCGCCGCCGCACGGAACCCGCAACTTCGCACCGCCGTACCTCGGGAAAGGAACGGATCATCTCTTCCATCACGCGAATCTCGGGCAGAATCAGACCGGTAACGCGCCTGCCGCCGGATTGCTTCAGAAACGCGATGCCTTTGAGTATTTTTTCCTCGGATCTTTTGCCAAAATGCGCGAGGCCCCGGATTCTCCCGGCCGTTGCGGCTTTTTCCAAATCTGCGACCGTGCGGATATGCAACTTCTCCCAGAGCGTATGGACCATTTTCGGCCCCACCCCCTCAATCGCGGTGAGTCCCGCAACATCCACCGGCGTCTTTTTTTTCAACGCGCGGTATTCTTTGAAACTTCCTGTTTTGAGCATTTCCTCAATGTGCGAAGCAATGCCTTTGCCGACCCCCGGAACGTCCCGGAGCGCATTCAATCCGCCAGCCTTATAGACATCCTTTAGTTCGCGATCCAGCCCTTCCACGCCCAGCGCCGCTTTCTCATAGGCGCGCGGCTTGAACGCCACGCCCTCCATTTCAAAAAGGGCAGCCATCTCCGAAAGTATTTTTGCAATCTCCTGATTGGTCATGATACCATTATAATCATAAAGGGGTCATCACTGTATAGCCGAAAACTTCACGAGAGGAGTACTGCCTTGATCCTTGAAATGTCCAGGGATAAATTTCGCGAAACCGTCTCATCCGGCACCGGCGACAAAACGGAGATACTTTTCAAAACGCTCGCTGACTACCAGGCCCAGGAATACACGGCAAGCGCAGTCAAACCCGCCTGCGGCAAACACTGCAGCCTGTGCTGTCACCAGCTCGTTGACGCGACACCCGGAGAGATCGGTCTGATCTGGCGGTACTTAAGAAATCTTCCGTACGCCCAGAAAAAGAAATGGCGGGGTCGTCTCCAGCGCGCGGCTGATGCATGGAACACATACATCCTTCAGACGCCGCGCCTGCCATCCTCCACCGACCTAATCACGACACTCAAGGGCATTTCCATGGATTGGCGGGGAACGCCCTGCCCCTTCCTTGAAGACAATGGCGCATGCGGCATCTATGAGGTGCGTCCGTTGCCGTGTCGCACCACGACAAGCCCCATCCGATGTGGCAGCCCCGCAGACGTCTATGACGGCATGCATGCTAGGCAATGCAGATACCAAAGCGAACAATGGGCGGTAGAATTATGCGTTGAGGAATGCACATCAGATGATACACTGCCTGTTGCTTTTCTCATCCAGTTTATTTCAAAAATAAAATGGCGGGAACTCTGAGGACTCATCGCCAAAAAACATTGCGGCGTCCATCCTGGTGGGCACCGCTTTTATATTTTATTTTTCAATAAAAATACGCGCGCCGCCCGGCCGGACCTTGGGCAGAATGTAGGGCTTGAGAAATACCAGCATGATGGTCGCGATTCCCGTAAGGATTCCCACGATGGGAAATACGGCGCGGAAGCCCACGACCGTGCCCAGCACGCCGCCCAGCACCCCGCCCAAAGCGGATCCGGCTCCCACGGAGAAGCTGGAAAAAAGAGACCACTCAAACCCCTCTTTGCCCTTGTCAATGTGACGCGTAAAAATAGCGTAGAACGGGGGGATCACCATGGCGTCGGCCATGCCCAGCAGAAATTGCAAAAGGTAGACGTGCGCAATGCCGGTGGCAAAATAATATAACGATATGAAGGCCGCGTTTAAAAATCCGCCGATGATCATGAAATAGAAATCGTCAATTTCGCCGTGATTCTTGTCAATGAAGCGCGCGACAAAAAGCTGGATGACGGATTTCGTAGCCCAGTAGACGGTGATGGCAATCCCCACGCTTGCGACACCGGCACCCGCGACCTGGGTCGTGACAAAAATCGCAAAAAACGGCGGCAGAAATCCGGCCGCGGCCGTCAACACAAAATAGGCCATGATGATGACCAGGATCACCTGATTCAATTTGGGCCAGGTGGTTTTCATGCTCTCTACGTATGCTAACTCCTAAAAAAGCGAGACCTGCGTTGAGGCGCCAGGCATCTCTCCGTCGCCGAAAATCTGCACGGTGCCGTACTCGCCGTCGTAGCCCGGCTCAATCGCAACACGCCCCTCGCGGACGCGCATGATGCCCTCAAACACTTCGGGTGTTGTTGCGCGGCCGATGTCCGCAGGGGAAGCGTCAATCAGAACAGCAAACTCGCTCCCGATTTTTCTGACCAGACTTTGGTACTCTTCTTTCACCCTTTTTGACGCTGTGCCCACACCGAAGCTCTCCGCGATAATCTCATCCAGGGGCACCATGCTTCTATACGGGATGGCGCCTGCGGGCAGGGGGTCGGCTGCGGGCCGGTCCGCAAGCTCCTCCACCCGGTACATCACGCCGACCGTCACAGGTTTTCCACATGTTGGACACAGCTTATGCAATCTTTTCGTCTCCTCCGGAGGAGACGAAAATTTGCAGAGCCGATGCCCATCATAATGATACTTCCCCTCCTCCGGGAAAAATTCCACCGTGAAAAGAAATCTCTTCGGATCGTGCGACGTGAGTGCGGCCATGATGCCATCGTAAGACAATTCTGCGTCCAGCACGTTTGCCTCCCGACCAATGCGCTGGAGAGAATGCGAGTCAGAATTGGAAATCAGAGCTATCCGATCAAGGGCCGAGACCCGCCGGTTCATGGCAGGATCAGAAGAGAGCCCTGTTTCGATGATCCGGATTCGCGGCGCCAATTCCTCAAAACATTCCTCCAGCGAATCAAACCCTGACATGGAGCCAAAAACAGAGAACCAAGGAGTCCACGCATGCGCACAAACAACTTCCGCGCGCTCGTCAATATCAAAAACTATTTTGGCAAGCTCTTTTGCGCCCAGACCCAGAATGGGCCTGCCGTCGGACTTGATGTTCCCCTGCCAGCCGAGTGCCGCGTTGATCTTCTCGGCGCTCTCCAGGGAGGGCACGAAAATCAGCGTGTGCACGCGGCGCGTCTTGCCTCCCTTGGAATAAATACTGGAAATTTCCACGGTCAGCAAAAACCGCGTCGGAGAATCCATCCTTTTCAATTTATAAAGACCTTGCTCGGCCGGCTCAAGCTTTGTTTTTATCTCCTTGATCCAGGCCGGGTGCGTGAAATCGCCTGTGCCCATGACGGTGATACCTTTCAACTTCGCCCAGTGATCAAGATTCTCCAAGGTCATCTCTCGGGAAACGGCCCGCGAGTAGGGCGAATGAATATGGAGGTCTGCGATGATTTTCATGAGTTACAGTTTGAAATCGCGCACACAGGATTCAAAAAAAGCCTGGATATCATCTTTTGAGATCGACATGCCCAAAAAGAATATATCCGTATCCTCTATGTCATCCAGATAAATCATCTGTTCAAGAAACAGGCGCGCATTGAATTCATCAAGATACTTCTGCTTTGCCAGATCAATAATGGCCTCCAGAGATGTATGGCGTCCGGCAAGAATCGCATACAGATCCACATAGTCCTTATAGGTTCCGCGCCGGCCGATGGTGTATGCTTTGGTCACGGCGAGTTCACGAACCGAGAGCAAACGCATGCCTTCATACCATGCCACATCCGTAAGCAAAGGAAAGGGGTAGCAAAGAAATGTTACCTTCACCCCTTCCACAAATACCGTGAGCTCATCGGGGTTATTCACCGAGGGCGCAGCTACGGCCGCGCCAAATATTCGTCTCACTTTTAAGAGAAGTTCTCGCGGAATTGAACCCGAAGAAAAGAGATCAAAGTCAAACGATCGCCGATGCCCGAGATGGAGTGCCAACGCGGTGCCGCCCGCGAGATAATATTCCGCAAACGCGGGGAGTTTTGCAAAAATCTCTTTTCCTTTTTCAGTGAGCGCTTCGGGATGCATGAAAAAATGCGTCAATGCCGAATACGAGCATCACGAGACGCAGGACGCGGGGCCGGAGTTCGGTCGCGGGAAGGTCGTGCAATACCTCCGTGACTCCCTCCCTCCCATAGGTCGCCACAAGCCACCGCCAATGCTCCAAGTCGCCGTAATTGAGCGCCTGCACAATAATCGTTTTCCGATCCCGCAATGGATCAAGACGCCGGACATCATACGACCACAGAATCGGGCGAAAAAAATCCGGCACAAGCATCGATGATTCACTGGTATCCATATTTTTATCATAGCATAAAAAGATGCTCTCCTGAAGCCCCGCGGGCAACCCAACCACGAGTTTTCCTACCACACCATCCGCACCAACTGGACGAGAACGCCGCCTGCGATAATCAAAAAGACCGCATAGATGAGAAAAAGCGGGATGCCGCCCCGGCTCGGACGCCCTTTTCTCATCCGCAGCCCGACGAGAAGAAAGAGTATCGCGTCAATCCCGAACGCCAGGACGCCGACTGCGCTGATGGTGGCGATGAAATTCTGAAATCCAGCAAGATACAAGACAAAAGGAAGGGTTGAGGCCGCAAGCCACGAGACGCGCCGCCTCATACCCAAATCAAGCGACAGCATCGCCTGAAAGTTTGCCGAGAGCGCGATGAAAGAAGTCAAGACAGCCAAAAAACCCGCAACGCTTGCCAAAAGTACCATTCTCCCACCCACCGCGCCCGCAAGGCCGCTGATGGCTTCCTCACTTGTAGCACTTCCAGTAACACCCACCACCGCCAAAGCAAATAAGAAATAGAGGACGACGGGGATCAGGGAGCCGGCCACTATCGCGGCCCGCACTTTCTTCTTGTCCCGTCCCAAGACCGTAACAAGATCCGGAATGACGCTCGCCCCGCTCAAGGCAAAAAGCAGCACGCCATAGGGCACAAAGAGATTGCCCGGATGGAAGCCGGCCAAATGCGTCAATGAAATCTTAGGCATGAGCAAGAGCGACACCGCTGCGATGAAAGCTATCTCAAAAATGGTCAAAACGCCGTTGATGCCCGCTTCTTTTTTCAACGGAAAAAAGGTGATGAATGCGACAGCGCATGTCAGCAGGAGAGCTATCCAAAAGATATCCGCCCCGGGTATGATCGCCGCTATCGCGGACTGCGAGAAAAGCGACCCGATGACAAGATATGCCAGCAGCGTACCCGCGATCCCGAAAAGAGACGATGCCCAGGAAACGATTTCTGCCCCGCGGCCCAGATATATACGCATGTAGCCGGGCATGCGATGGAACGCGGGAGTCGCAAGCACGATCTCTCCGTACAGAAGATGCAGCAGGAGGGTTATGCCCGCAAGCAGGGCAAGTTGTGATGCGCCGAGCCAAAATCCGGTTTGCGTAAACGCAAAAGGGATGGCAAACATCCCCGCTCCGATAATCATGCCCGCCAGCACCGAGACGGCCTTCCAAAATCGCCTCATATCAAAAGAAAACTATTCTACGATCTTTTCTTTCTCAATCAGCGCAAATACTTTCTCAACCAGTTTTTTTGGATCGGAATCAAACACCGTATGACCCATGCCGCGATGGGCTTTTTTCAAAATATCTTCCAGCTCGTCGGCCATGCCGCCGGTGCCGGTCAGCACTCCCACCGGCTTGTCATCCTCAAAAGCAATGGTGAACTCGTTCAAAGTCCCCATGCGGCCGCAGGTGATAAGCACGGCATCTGCCGAGCGCGTCAGGAGAAGATTCCTCCCCGCATAGCCGAATCCCGTATAGACAATTATATCGTGATAGTCCAACGGGAGCTTATATTTTTTTACGTGCTCCACTTCGGATCCTGCAGGAGAGATGCCAACGACAAAACCGCCGGCCTCCTTGGCGCCGATAGCGCCCCAATAGGGCGCGCCGGTCGTGGCCCCGGTTACCAGGACAGCACCCTGGCGCACGACTTCCCCGCCCAGAAACTTTGCTTTCTCCAAAGCGTCAGGCGCGCAGTGGCCGGTCTCGGCAGCGCCCGAGATGCAAATTTTATATTTCAGATGAATATGAGGTGAAATTGTCATACATGCATTATAACCATGGTTGAGTGCGCGGGCAAAGTCCCCACCCGATTATCATACGGATCACGCTTACAAACATTTTACTCAAACCGAGAGCTATTCCAGATGCGCTGGTGATCTACATATTCGCTTAAAATACTATAGAGTTCGCGATCTTTTATGAAGTAAACCATAACACGCGCAAAGCCCTTACATTGACCATCGTATGTCTCGTACTTATTGACGTGTACTTTCGCTGTCTCTGCAAGCCACGCATTGCGCTGCGATTGGGACATACATGTCCATGGAATACCCGGCCCTGCAGCATCCGCTCTTTTGGACTTGAGCAGACCAGCAGAGCCGCCGATGCCAAGCATTGCCGCGCCGATTCGCGCTTTTCCAAACTTCCGGAATAACTCCCGTCGGGTCATTCCACTCGTTACGGCTGCCATAAACCATTCCCTTTCTGTGGGGGAAAGACAGGACTTTCGGTTCTTGGCGTTATGCCCGTATATGCGCACCGCGCACATACGCAAGGGGAAAAGTCTTATTTCCAAGCTCAAAGAACCATAGAAGACTCTATCATAGACTGTCGGGGGGGCAAGGACTCGCACGAATCTACAGCTCCACGGTATCGTACATTGTTGGCGCATCGGCCTGGATCCCCAGCCGGTCTTTTATCTCCTGCGCCAGATACAACGCCTGGGCTTCTTCCCCTTGTACGACAAAGACCCGTTTGAGCGTATCGCGATTCCTTTCCACAAAAGAAAAGAGCTGCGGATTGTCGGCGTGCGCCGAGAAACCGTTGATCTTCCTCACCTCGCAGACGACCCGCACTTCTTCCCCCAGAATCTTCACCAATTTTTCTCCGTCAATCAGCCGGCGCCCCAGAGATCCTCCGGCCTGATATCCGATCATCAAAAGAATGCTTTTGGGGTCGGCCAGATACCGGCGCGCATGATGCAGTATCCTGCCGCCCGACATCATGCCGGATCCGGCGATCACCACCTTGGGAGGCGGCACGTCATTGATGCTTTTTGACTCCTCCACGCTGGGCGTGAAGCGCAGGCGCCGGAATTGAAAAAGATGCGGGTGCTCCCGCAGCAGGGCCCGGATGTCATCGCGGTAGCTTGACGCATACTTGTCGTATACGCCGGTGATGCGGATCGCAAGGGGAGAGTCCACAAACATCGGCATTACCGGGACGCGCCGCTGGTGCACCATCTCATTTAAGAGATGCAGGATATCCTGGGTGCGTTCCGTTGCGAATGCCGGGACGAGCAGCGTGCCCGCGCGCGCGGCCGCATCCTCCACCGCGCGCTCAAGCTTCAAGACACGCTCTTCGGCCGACTCGTGCACGCGGCTGCCGTATGCCGATTCCACCACCATATATTCAATGTCTTTGGGGACTTCCGGCGGAGGCAGGAGCACGGAGGGTACATTGCCCAAATCTCCGCTGAAGAGAAAGTGCTTGTCTTCGGCCCAGAGCTCTACGAGAGCAGACCCCAGGATGTGCCCGGCGTCGCGCAACATGAATTCCACGCCTCCGATCTCTACGGGCTCGCGATAGGCAAGGGGTTTCCACCGAGCCATGGCTCCTGCGATATCTCCGGCGCCGTAAAGCTCGTTACCTCTGCGCTCGCTCAAGCTCAACGCATCTTCCAAAATAAATGCAGCAAGTTCGCGGGTGGCCGGCGTGGAATAGATCGCACCCGAAAATCCATCACGGATGAGCTTGGGGATCCGGCCCACATGATCCAGATGCGCATGAGTTACGATCACCGCCGCAATCTCGGCAGGCATAAAACGGAATGGCTGGAAATTCAACTCATCGCAATCCTGCGAACCTTGAAAAAGCCCGCAATCAATGAGTATCTTGGTGGGTCCGGATTCTATCAGATGCGCGGCTCCGGTAACCTCCCGCGCCCCGCCGTGAAAAGAAAGTTTCATTGAATTATGAATAAAGAATTAGGAATTATGGAACCCTCATTCCTAATTCACAATTCCTTATTCCTATCTAATAATTGTATTCATCAACTATTTTCCCCTGCGCATCCTTCAGTACAATATCCTCCACGCTGTTGCGGAAAAATTCTTCACTCCGCTGCATCCAGATAAGCCAGCGCTTGGTGAAAAAATCCGACCTCCTCCGATAGTCGGCCACGCATCCGACATAAGTGAAATGGGCGCTGACGTACGATGCGCAGCCGCTGTCCAGCACGGGAGAAGGAAACGACGGCGCGATCATGCGACAGGAAGGCGAGGAGGTGATGATGGCGATGCACTGATCCGAGAGACTCGGGTTTGAAGCGTCCAGCGCGCGCTCGTTGGGCCGCGGGCAATCATGGGAAAGCCAGGGATTGAATTGACTTGTCTCATCCAGATATCCGGTGCACAAATTCTCCCGGAAATTCATGTGGCGTTCCTGTTTTCCCATGCTGATAATGGCGCGGTCCCCGGGCCGCAACACGATGGGAGACTCAAACCCGGGATTCAAGCCCGGCAATTCCTGGCCGTTTGGGATGGCCGCAACCCATCCGCGCGAATTTTGTATCTGAAATCCGGTGATAGCGATCGCATCCGTATCGCTCACATTTTCCAGCCTAAAGGATTCGGAATCCGCAGAGCTTGAAGACCCGGAGACGGAATCAATGACAATTTTGCCTTTGGAGGGCGAGGTGGTTGCGGAAACAAATGTGCCGCCGCCGTCGCTGCCGGAGCCGGAAGCGCTGCTGCGCGTCTCCGGGCCAAGGAGACGATTTGCCGCCGCACGGGATTTGGGCCCGAAATAACCGGAGACGGGCCGGATGCCTGCTGCCTCCTGAAAGAGCGAGACCGCACCCCGTGTTGCGGCAAAATAATTTCCCGTGGATTGCGGATAGGTGAAATATCCGCGGTTGCGCAGAAATTCCTGCAGGCGCGTCACGTCCGGATCGGCGCGCATGCCGAAGTAAAGGTCCCGTTCAAACCCCCGGGCCAGCACCAAGCTGGGCATAAAAAGGATCGGGACAAGACCGAGGAATAAAATCTTTTTCATGCTATTTTTTCTCTTCCTTCGGCTTCAGAGCCAGACATACGGAATTCATGCAATAACGCTTGCCGGTCCGGGTTGGGCCGTCGTCAAAGACGTGCCCCAGATGCGAGAGGCACCGGCCGCACACCACCTCGGCACGCGCCATGCCCTGCGACTTGTCCGGACGAAACACGACCGCCCCGGGCAAAGCCGTATCAAAACTGGGCCAGCCGGTTCCGGATTCAAATTTCGCGTCCGAAGAAAACAACGGGTTCCCGCATGCGGCGCACTCATACACACCCGTTCGCTTCTCGCCCGCATACGCCCCGACAAACGACGCCTCGGTCCCCTTCTGGCGCAAAACTCGGTACTGTTCGGGTGTGAGCACTCTCTTCCATTCTTCTTCAGTCTTCGGCATGGATTTTTCTCCCATAAAGTTTAGGGTATGGGTCTATGACATCTTTTCCCGGTCGTTGAGCAGTGCCGCAAACTTTTTCTTCACCGCCTCAAGTTTGGGATTAATCACGATTTGGCAATAGGGGTTGCTTTTATTTTTTACGAAATAATCCCGATGATAATTTTCCGCCTCGTAAAACTTCTCCAAGGGCGCCACTTCGGTTACGATCCGGGCTCCGGACGCGGAGGAGGCGTTTATCTCCTGGATGAATCGCTCTGCCGCTTCGCTTTGCTCCGGTGTCGTGAAAAAAATAACCGACCGATATTGGGGACCCACGTCATTGCCCTGCCGGTTGATGGTCGTCGGATCATGGCTCCCAAAAAATACCGTCAGGAGGTCCCCAAACGAAATGAGCCCGGGATCGTACTCTATCCGGATCACTTCCGCGTGCCCCGTGGTGCCGCTTGAAACCTGCTCATAGGTGGGGCCGGCAACCGTGCCTCCCGCATACCCGGGCCTAACCGACACAACCCCCCGCAGCATTTTGAATACGGCTTCCGTGCACCAAAAACATCCCCCGCCAAACACCACAATTTCCCTCATACTACCCGTCATAAACTTTTGAATTATCGGCGAGCGTCCCCGAGA
>CAYXAG010000009.1:0-15573 GCA_964462235.1 uncultured Candidatus Saccharibacteria bacterium | reverse complement strand
TTCGCTTATCATGTGGCGAGATACGGGATTTTTGATGCGGGGGCGATGCGGCGGAGGACGAAATGTATTATCGATACATTGAGACCGAGCGTGCCGGCCGCAGCCAAAAATCCCGTATCGGAGCGTGAGATGAAATTTTGAGATGGGTTCTAACCCCTCAGGCCCCCTTTCTTACTTCATGCGTATCATACCACAAAATAAAAAAGATTCAAGTTCAAAATAAAAAGGGGCAGAGTTTAATCCGCCCCCATGGGGTTCCTACGGCAGGCCTGGGGCATGCCGTGATTTTCTACGATTTTCTACGCCGCGGGGAGAAGTACCAGAGCGGCGTTTGCCCCGCCGAAACCGAGCGCGATTTTGACGACAGCGCCGGGCCCGATATGGCGCGGCTCACCCAAGACGTGATCCAGACATGCGCACTCCGGGTCTATCGTATCAAGATTGACCGACCTGTGCGCGATGCCCGTCATCAGCGTCATGGCGCACACAATCGTCTCAACCGTTCCGGCGGCTCCGATCATGTGGCCGAGCATGGCTTTGCATGAACTGACGGGAATGGATCCGCTTCTCTCCTGAAAAACGCTTTGAATAATACGCGCTTCAATCGGATCGTTCATGGGCGTTGACGTGCCGTGAGGATTGATATAGACAACCTCATCGGGCGTTACGCGCCCCTCTGCGAGCGCGAGGCGTACGGCCCGCGCGACATGTACACCCTCCGGATGCGGAGACGTTACATGATACGCATCCTGCGTGCGGCCATATCCGGCAATTTCTGCCAAAGGCTTGATGTGGTGCGCTTCCGCAAAATCCGCAGAAACAAGGACAACCACTCCGGCTCCTTCTCCCATCACAAAGCCGTCGCGCTCGCAATCAAACGGCCGGGAGCGGCGCGCGGGATCATCAATGCGTTTGGCCATCGCCTCCATGTTTCTGAATCCGGCAAGCGACAGCGGGGTAATCGTCGCTTCGCTTCCGCCGGCAATAACCATATCTGCGTAGCCGTGCTTGATCAGGCGAAATCCTTCGCCAATGGTATCGGCTCCGGTGGCACATGCCGATGCCAATGAAAGGCAGGGGCCGCAGATGCCGAAATGACGCGCGATAAACGCCGATGCGGCATTGGGCATCATACGAGGGACAAGAAAAGCATTTACATGCTTTGCCCCTTTCTGCATCAGCCTCCTATCTTCGCGCTCAAGTGTCGTGAGTCCTCCGATGCCGGATCCGACGATGACAGCCGCGCGCTCTTGCAGGGAAGGGGTGATCGTAATACCCGCATCGGCCATCGCCTGCTTTGCCGCGGCAAGCGCAAACCAGCATACCGGATCTTCGCGCCGGACGGTCTTGCGATCCATCCAGTCCGCGGGATCAAACCCCTTCACTTCGGCGGTCACCACGTCAAATCCCAATGTTGCCGGATCAAAGTTCTCCACTACTTTGGAAAACGTATTGAACGTATTCAGTCGGGTGCCGGAAACGCCGGCAAGAAGATTATCCCACATCTCCGGCACGCTGATGCCCAGCGGCGAGACCACGCCCATGCCAACGATGTATGCGCGATTGTACGCCATATGCTTTCCTTATCTCTACGGTGGCATAAAAGAAACTATGGGCGAGTATACCCTATTTTTCTCATAAGGCAAATTGGGTTGCCCGGCCCCGCTACACTTGACTTTGTTTTGTTTCTTGTCGTACCATGACCTGTTCCGGCAAGACACCGGGCCAGTGATTTTAAGAATAGTTGAGGTATACTTACCAAGAGAACAGACATGGCCATGCCCCAACAAAAAACAGCAAAAAGAATAATGACGGTGCTGGGCCTGCTGACCCTCGTCGCAGCCGGAGGCCTCCTCTTGCGCGCGGCAGGGCTGTGGCGCATGGCAGGCGAACAGCATTCATCAAAATTGCCGGTTGTGGCAAGCTTCTATCCTCTGGCGGACTTTGCGAGGAATGTCGGGGGCGATCTTATTGATGTGACCGTCATCACTCCCGCGGGTGCCGAACCCCACGACTATGAGCCAACGCCACGAGATATCGGGGCCATCTACGATGCCAAACTTTTTATCTTCAACGGGAACGGCATTGACGCCTGGGCAGAAAAAATCCGTCCGGATCTGGAAACGCATGGGGTTACGGTCCTGCGCATGGCAGACTATCTGAAATCACGGAACTCAACCGAGCCGGATGCCGCATCCGGCGCGTATGATCCGCATTTCTGGCTGGATCCAGTCTATGCCGCCGACGAGGCGGATCGTATCGGTACCTCTCTGACTATAATTGACGCCTCGCACGCAATCCAATACGCTCAACAAAGAGACCTCTTCAAAAAACGCCTTGAGGAACTGGATCACGCGTATCAGACGGGCCTGGCACAATGCCAGAGCCGCCAGATCGTAACATCCCACAACGCCTTTTCCTATCTTGCCGCCAGGTACCACCTGACCACGCGCTATATCCTCGGGCTCTCCCCTGATGAGGAGCCGTCCCCCAAAACCATCGCCGATGTCGCCAAAATCGCCAAAGAAAAAAATATCAAAATTATTTTTTTTGAGACGCTCGTGAGTCCCAAGCTTGCCCGGACCATTGCGGAGGAGATTGGCGCGCAAGCCCTTCCGCTCAACCCGATTGAAGGGCTCACTCATACAGACATCCTGGCCGGAAAAGATTACATAGCCGTCATGCAAGAAAACCTCGCCAGTCTTAAACTCGCACTCTCATGCAGGTAGAAGTAGAAGAGCCGATGATGGAAATCCAGGGCCTGACGTTTGCCTATGGGGGCAATACGGTTTTAGACCATGTCTCATTTTCCATACGCAAGGGCGACTATATCGGCATCATCGGACCCAACGGAGGAGGCAAAACAACTCTCATCAAAATTCTCACCGGGCTTCTGAAGCCGCATTCCGGCGCCGTTACCATCTCCGGCGCGCCTGCCGCACGCTACCGCGACAAATATAAAATCGGCTATGTGCCCCAGCGCATTGCCCAGCACACCGCGTCGTTTCCCGCGACTGTCTTGGAAATCGTAGAAAGCGGCCGCACCCCGGCCAAAGGATGGTTTGCGTTCATGGATGAAAATGACCGACTCGCCGCTAGCCGCGCGCTGGAGGTTGCCGGTATTGCGGAATTGAAAAACAAACTCATGAGCGAGCTTTCGGGCGGTCAGCGCAAGCGCGTGTTTATTGCCCGCGCCCTGGCCGCAGAGTCCGAAATTCTGATACTGGACGAGCCCTTTGTCGGCGTAGACATAGCGGCGCAGACGGAATTTTACGCATTCCTCAAAGATTTGAATGAACGCAATGGTCTGACCATTCTTTTCGTCTCCCACGATATTGACGTGGTGACCAACGAAGCCAAAACCATCCTCTGCCTGAATCGCGGATTGCTCTGCTTTGAATCATCCGCGCGGGTGCGCGAAGAGGATCTGATTGAAAAACTTTACGGCAAAAAAATGACTCACTTGCACCGCGCCCCGTAACCATGCTTACGATTTTTCACTATGATTTTATGATCCGGGCCTTTATCGCCGGAGTCGCAATCGCCTTTGTGGCACCGGTGATCGGCATGTTCCTCGTGGTCAAACGCTACTCCACGCTTGCCGACACGCTGGCGCACGTCTCGCTCCTGGGGATTGCCGCCGGAGCAATCATCGGAGTAAGTCCGGTAACAGGCGCTCTTGTTGCTTCATCCCTGGCGGCTATGGGCATGGAGCGACTCCGACGAAGCGGCCAGCTTTTCAGCGAATCGGTACTCGCGCTCTTCCTTTCCGGGAGCCTTGCTTTAGCACTCATCCTTCTGGGACTTTCGCACGGGTTGAACGTGAATATATTTTCCTATCTTTTCGGCAGCATCACCACGGTATCAACAGCCGACCTGAAAGAGATTGGTCTTTTTGGAGGATTGGTGCTCGCCTCAAGCGTTGTCCTGTTCCCGCGCCTTTTCATCATCTCCTATGACGAGGACCTGGCCAAGGCAAACGGCCTGCCGGTGGAACTGCTCAATCTTCTTCTTATTGTCATGGCCGCGGTTACGGTATCCATCAGCATGAGGGTCGTGGGCATCTTGTTGGTAAGCGCCCTGATGGTGATCCCGCCTCTTGGAGCAACCCAATTCCGCTGCGGATTCAAAAAAACCGCCCTGATCGCGGTTCTCGTCTCTCTCCTCTCGGTGATAAGCGGCCTCTTCGCTTCATTTTATCTCAATCTCCCCAGCGGCGGCACCATTGTCCTCGTCGCCCTTGGCATCTTCCTCGTCAGTTTTGTTTTCAACAAAAAGGGTTTCTAAACCTCAATAAATCACGCATTCACCATCTCCCCGTACCCGGTTACAGTCATAGTGCCTGCCATTGATAAGGGAATCTTTGAGCTGTCCGTCTCCTCCGGGGCCATCGTTGCAATCGGCCCACTCGCCCGGATCGGCAAAGGAATTGATAATACAGTTGCGAAAAGAGTTTTCGTTACGGCCGCGTAGCGCGGAATAGATAAGTGCGACGATGATCAGAACTATTGCTATCTTGACGGCGGTTTTAAGTTTTTGTTTCCAGCTTTTCTTTTCATTTTTCTCTGTATCTTCATCTTTCTCTGTATCTTTTTCCCGCTCTTTCTTTTCTTCTCTACAGCATTCGCAGACATCCGCGAGTATCGTGATTTTAGGCAGATACTCGGCCCTCTGGCGCGCAATCACCTCGCTCAATAGGGCGGGCCCCACTCTTTGTCTTGTTTCGGGCAGATAGTGCACGATCACACAGGTCTTTTTCCCATACCCGGAGAGCCATGAACAAAAATCCAAATCGTTATCAAGCAATTTAATGCACCCTTTGGTGCGCGTGCTCCCGCTGCCATGGATATAAAATCCTGATCTGCACGTCGTTGAGCACTCTTCCCCCAGTTTCGTCCAGCATCTTCCCCACACGCTTTGGCGATATTTTATCCATCGCCGATACCATGCCACATTTTCTTGATAGGTAATCGCCCCGGGATGAATCGAATAACATCCTTCCGGCACGGGCCCGTTGTTTTTTAACCGCTGGTCCTCAACGGATTTGGTCGCGCCCAGCAGTCCCGAATACGCATTCCAGCTTTTTATGATGATACCGTTTCGGATGACGTGCAATTGCACGCCGTCAAACCATAGATAGGTCATATATTTTTACTATCTCCGATGTGAGAACCATGCGCTGGCTCACACACCATTGAAAGGCGCAAGGAGCCGTTTGATAAATGATGATTTTGGATTTTTCATAATTTCCGTAACGCTTCCCATCTGCTCAATTTTTCCATCATTCATAATCGCCAAGTGTTCGGCCAAAAATAATGCATCCTCGTGGTTATGGGTAACCACAATGATCGGGATATCCAGCTTCGCAAAAAGATTTTTTAAGTGTGTCGCAACTTCCCATTTGGTTACCTGATCTATGTTTGACAACGGCTCATCCAGAAGTAATAAATCCGGCTTGATGGCAAGGGCTCTGGCAAGGCCAACTCTTTGTCGTTGCCCGCCCGATATTTCCTGCACCCTTCTTTTCTCAAATCCTTCAAGTCCAACCAATGAGAGCATTTCTCCAACGCCCCGCTCCTGTTCCGCTGCGGATGCCCTACGAACCCGAAGACCGTATGCGATATTATCAAAAATATTCAGGTGAGGAAATAATCCATAATCTTGCGGCAGATAGCCGATATTCCGTTCTTCAATGGGTAATGAACGTATGTCCCGCTCATGCAAGACGATGGCACCCTTCGCGGGAGAAAGAATGCCTAAAATAGTAAGCAGAAGCGTTGTTTTGCCGCTTCCTGAAATCCCCATCAGAACAAGCGTCTCTTTTTCCCTCACCTTCAGAGACAAATCTTCAATAATAATCTTCTGACCGTATCCCGTTGTCAAATTTTGAATTGACAGTTCTTTCATCTTTCTTCTTTGAGCGTAAGTTTCTTGAAGGTAACAAGCGCCAGCATAGAGGCGGTCGTGCCGAGAATTGTTGCGGCAAGGGCTTCGGCGGTAAGGGTTTTTGCATCCAATGCGATAAAAGTCGGCAGCACCTCTGTCCTGAACGGAATAACTCCCGCAAATATCAAACTGCCGCCCAGCTCCCCCATGGCGCGAGACCAACAGAGCGTTGCGCCCGCCGCGATATCGGTGAATGACATCGGGATGAAAATCGTTGTAAATACCTGAAACGGATTGGCGCCGAGGGAACGAGCCGTAAGGTTGATGCCGGATTTTTGTATATCGCGGAATCGCCTCGCAACCGTTGAGACGACAAACGGGGCAGAGATAAAAAACTTGGCGATGACCAGAGCGGTAAACGTAAAAGTCAGATTGACGTGGAACGGCGAGGCGGGCCCGAGCATCAGGAGAAATATCATGCCTTCGGCAACCGGAGGAAATGTTTGCGGGACGTCAACCACGAGCGTTTCCAAAGGAATTTTTCCCCAGAACTGCTTCATCGCAAATAGGTATGCCAGAGGGACCCCGAACATAAGGGCAAAAATAGTTGTTGCGATTGACGAGGTGATGCTTAGCCACAGCGCCGAAAGAATGCGGTCACTGGCGAATGCGGCCAGCACCTTATGCAGCGAGCCAAGCGCGACGTAGTATTGAAAAAGTATGGTTGCTACTAAAAAGAGCAGGAGACATCCCGCGAGAAAATAAAGAAGGAAAATCAAATGTTTTGAGTCAGCCCATCGAGCCATACAGACACGGTATCAAAAATTACTCCGTTCCGCTATTCACTATTTCTCACATCTGAACTGGGCGGGGGCAAGCCCCGGCCCAGTTCAGATGTGCGGGATTTATTTTAAAGTCTCTCACCCGATCACCGGATGAAGCTCCCACCAGTTGTGGAGGATGTCAAATCGCACGATGCCCCAGATTTTAATATGATCTCCTTCTTTGGGAAGGGGCAGCTTTATTTCCGGTATGGCTTCGGTAACGAGATACAAGCCGACAGGAACATACTGCGGACGCACGATAATGTGATAATCGCCGTCCGGCTGCTTGGCGATTTTGTCCACGATACCCTCGAGCGCGACTTTCGTCTTCGTACTTCCGTTGACAATGAAATCAGAAAGGTCGGTGTTGTAATACAAGAGATCGTCGTCTTCTTTTTCTCCCCTCTGAACCAAAAATCCCAAAACACGCTCAAAGATATTCGGAATGGTAGCCCGCGGGTTTAAAGTCTGATTGCGGATATACCATCCCAGACCAACGCCGCCCGCAAAAACCACAAACACTATCAGAATTGTTATGAGTTTCTTTTTCATGTCTTCATAAAATCATCGGGCGCCACACTCATGACACGAGTTCTCCGGGGCTTGGATTCGAACCAAGATGAGTGGATTCAGAGTCCATCATCCTACCGTTAGCCGACCCCGGAATGAGTTGCCAAAACGCGCCGTGCCGGCGCTTTTCAGTGTATCAAAATAAACTGCGATTTTCAACGTATCCACCTGCAACGCATTCTACACATCCAGATACCGGCGCACGGCGATGAGACTGGAGACCACGCCAAGCGCTATACCCGCAGCCAGCATGATCAGGAAAAACTCCACGCCGTTGGCGACAAAATATTTGAAGAGGTTGAAGTCCGGCACCAGGACCGCAAGCTTGGATGTTACGAGCCAGGTGAGCGGGAAAAAGGCGAGAGTTACCAACAGGCCCGCCATAGCGCCGTAAAGGAGGCCGGTCACAAGAAACGGCCCGCGAATAAACCACGGGCTGCCCCCAACCAGACGCATGATCGCAATCTCTTCCCGCACCGTGTAGATCGCCATACGGATCGTGTTGAATGCGACGAGGACCGCCAGGAACACCAGAAAGAGGGTCAGCACGCCTCCCGCCTCCCGCACGGTGCCGACCATGGCGGAGAGGCGCGTGATGACCTGCTGATTTTCAAAATAATTTATCTTGCTGACCGCCGGATAATTTTTCTGGGCGAGAAAATCGCTGATGGCCCCGTAGCGCGAGGAATCTTGCGCCTTCACGTTCAAACTGGCCTGCAACGGATTGTCGCCCAGCTCGTCCAAGGCGCCCACGATGAGCGCGTTGTCTTTGTGCCGCTCTCGGAAGCTTGCAAGGGCAGAATCGCGCGAAACATACGACACTTCTTTCACATCCGGACGCGATTCCACATCCTGCTTCACCGCCAGAATATCCTGCTCGGGCGCGTCGGCATTGAAATAAACCGTAACGTCAATTTTTGATTCCAGGGAGCGGAGCACGGTGCTGGAAACCGCTCCGAGAAAAACAAGACCCCCCATGACGAAAAGCGCGAGCGACATGACCATGATCGTCGCCGTGGACAGCCAGACGTTTCTGCGGAAACTCAAGTATCCTGCCCTGATGACGCGTTTTGCAGTGATGGATTTCATACGTATCAGTTAGCGTGATATTTGCCGCGCTCCTCATCGCGCACCACAACGCCCTTTTCCAGTGTCACGACCCGCTTGTCAATCGCGTTGATCACTTCTTTGTCGTGGGTCGCCAAAACCACGGTCGTGCCCAAGTCATTGATTTTTTGCAGGAGCCGAATGATGTCCCACGTATTGACCGGGTCCAAATTGCCCGTGGGCTCATCGGCCAAAATCACGTCCGGACGATTGACCAAGGCCCGCGCAATCGCAACGCGCTGGCGCTCGCCGCCCGAAAGCTGGTGGGGGAAGTTTCCCATCTTGTCGCCGAGGCCGACAAGTTCCAGCGCCTGCGGCACGTCCTCAATGATTTCTTCATCGCCCCTTCCGGCCGCCTCCATGGCAAATGCGACGTTTTCCAGAGCGGTCTTTTGCGCAAGCAGCTTATAATCCTGAAACACCATGCCGATTCTGCGGCGCAAGCGATGCAGGTCTCTGGGCGACATGGTGTTCACTTGGGTCCCGTCCAGAAAAATAGTGCCTTCGCTGGGCTCCTCCTCGCGGATGAGAAGTTTAAGAAGCGTGGACTTGCCCGCGCCCGATGAGCCGACAACCGAGACGAATTCCTTGGGGTGAAATTTCAGCGTCACGTTTTTGAGCGCCGCCGAATGATGATTGTAAATTTTGGAAACGTTTTCAAAAACAATCATGGCCTTGGATGAAAACCTATACTGCCGCGTTGAGCTCTGCTTCAATAAATATGTCCAGATCGCCGTCCAGCACGCGGTCAATCTGGGCGGTCTCCTCATTCGTGCGGTGGTCTTTGACCATCTGATACGGATGCATGACGTAGGAACGGATCTGGCTCCCCCATTCAATCGCGGTTTTCTCCTGGCGGATGCCTCGACGCTCGGCTTCCTGCTGTTCTTTTTTACGTTGGTACAGACGCGAGCGCAGCAGCTGCATGGCAACCTGGCGGTTCGCGTCCTGCGAGCGTTCTACCTGTGATGCGGTCTGCATGCCTGTCGGCAGATGCGTGATCCGCACCGCGGTTTCGCGCTTGTTCACGTTCTGCCCGCCCGGACCCGAAGATCGGAAAAAATCTATTTTCAAGTCTTCGGGTTTTATCTCAACTTCTTCGGGCGCCACGAACTCCGGCATGACGTCCACCAGCGCGAACGACGTGTGGCGGAGCGATTGGCTGGAGAAAGGCGAGATGCGGACAAGGCGATGGACACCGGACTCCCGCGTAAGATATCCGTAGGCACAGGGCGCCTCAATCGCAATCGTAGCATTTTTGATGCCCCATCCGCCGGGTCCCTGATACTCGCCCCAGTGCTCGTGGATCGTACGCGCGCGCCAGTGACGCTGCTCGGCAAAGCGCCGGTACATACGGATTAGCAGTGCGGCCCAATCTTCTGCGTCTTTTCCCCCCGCACCCGCATAGACGGACAAGATCGCATTGCCGCGATCATACCTGCCGGAAAAGAGAAGCTCGGTTTGAAGCGCCCGCACTTCTTTCTCAAGCGCCCGGATCCGCGCCGCAAGCTCCTCGCGGTAGGACGGGTCATCAGACGCGACATCAAGAAGCTCCTGGACCGTCTTGATCTCCTCCTGCATCTGGTCCCATTCCCCCGCTTCCCGTTTAAGCCCCGATAGGAGCTGGCTTTTTTCTGCGGCGCGCTCGCGCTGATCCCAAAAACCCGCGCCTATCATCTCTTCTTCAATTTTCAAAATCTCCGTCTTCTTTCCGCCGATGTCAAAGCCGGTCCGCGAGCCCGCGGAGATCATCCTTCAACTTTGCCAGTTGTTTCTGCCATTCATCCATATTGGGTAAGCATACCATACCGGATAAAAAGAAAAAAGTGATCGTCCGTTGTTTTAGAACTCATTTCAATAATCTCTTTCGTTACGAAAATCTTGAATTTCGAGCGAAAACCATGAAGGTTGAGGAGGGCTACTGGATAGTAACCCGACGAGACCTGAATGGTTTGCAGCCGAAATTCAAGATTTGCAGTAGAATACGGATTATTGAAATGAGTTCTATAAACAAGCCACCTCCCGGGATCAAATCGGGGACCTGCGAGTTATTCCCTGAGAGCCGGAGGGGAGGATCGAACTCCCGACCTACGCGTTACGAATGCGTCGCTCTGCCAACTGAGCTACTCCGGCTCTCAAGGAATAAACGATAAGACGAATGCCTCCCTATTTTACGTTCAAAAAGACCATAGCACATTTTTTTTCATTGCACCATCGGCTGCCCGTACGCTATACTTGCATATAATGAACATGGCACGGACGGCAAAAGAATATTTCGCGTGGCACTACGGTGTTGCCCCGGGCCAGCTCCGGGCCATGTGGGCAAACTTTCTCTGGTTCGGGTATCACTTTTTCTCCATCCCGCTCCTGGCGCACACGATGCTGGCCCCAATCTATCGGCTCCGCGGAGAAACCCGTGGAACGGCCCGCTTGGGAACCTTGCTGGGAGATATTGCCGTGACCGCCATCATGCGCGTGGTCGGCTTTGCCGTACGCATGATCGTGATTGCCATCGGAATTCTCTTTGAGGCGATGCTTGGGATTCTTTTTGTACCGGCACTCGTCCTGTGGCTGCTTACCCCCATGCTCGTCCTCCTGCTCGCCGCAACCGGCTTTCTTCTCCTCATAGCATAACGAGCCATGCAAGACACTTCCCCCGACATCAAAAAAAGCAAATTTGCCGGAGTAGTCGCGCTGGAGACGACATTTCCCCGTTCCCTGCGGCGACTCGCGGCCCGAATCATGATAACCTTGATTTTCCCCCTCGGGGTCTGGGCGCTGATCGGGACCATGGGACAAAAGCAGGAGGGCGCTTTCTTCATCCTGCTTGCTGCCGGTGGAGCACTCATGATGCTAGAATGCTTTGCCAATGCAAAGACCGAAAACCCCCGAGGGGTCGGCGGAGCGTCAAATCCAGCAGGCCGCTTTAGTCTGGTAGCCGCAGAACTGTGGTATCTGGCAAGCGTCTCGGGAGGCCGTGATAGCGAAGCGCTCTTGGCCGCCCTCCCCCGTTCCGTGATCGGACGCGCGACTCTCCAGCGCCTCGGCGTAAGCCCTGCAGAACAATCCGCTCTCATGAGGCGCCTCGCGACAAGCCAGGGCGGTCAAGACAATCGCCCCTCGGCCGAGCTATTTCTTGAAACGCTTGAGCATATCGCCGATCCGGGACACGAAATCTTGCTGGCCGATATCATCTCCGCCCTCTTTGAAACCGATGGCGCATTCAGGGGATTTTTTATAGAGCAGGGATATACGGGCCAAACTGTCCGCGGGTGCGCGGAATGGATGGAGCGCGAGTCTGCGCGCGCAGACGCCAGGAGGCGCTGGTGGTCGCGCAAGCGTCTGGGCCGCATCCCGGGACTTGCAAAAAATCTTGCCTACGGCCAGACGCCTTTTCTCCAGACATTCGCACAAGACATGAGCCAGGGAAACCTCGTTGGCCCGGAGGAACTCATCGGCCGGGAGGATCAGCTCCAGCTTATTGAGTCAGCCCTCCTGAAGCGCTCGGGCGCCAATGTCATAATCGTGGGGGAGCCGGGCAGCGGCAAGCGCGCCCTGCTCTCGGGTCTGGCGGAGATGATTCGCACCGGCACCATCTTTCCGGAACTGGAGCACAAGCGGGTCTTCCGGCTTCATACGGCCTCACTCGTGGCCGCCGGCAAAACCAGAGGAGAAGTGCAGGCCATGTTCCTTCGCCTTCTGAACGAAACCGTGCGCGCGGGCAACATCATCCTTGCGATAGAAGATTTCCCCGAGTTCGTGCAGTCGCTCGCCTCACTTGGCGTCAGCGCCGTGGAACTCTTCTCCCCCTACCTTGCCAGTCCGGCCATCCACATCATTGGACTGGCCAATACCTTGAGCTGGCGCAGAATTCTGGAAACCGAAACGGGCCTCACGGAAAATTTTGAAAAAATAGAACTGCCGGAGCCGGACGATGCCACCCTGCTCCGCATCCTTGAACGCATAGCGCCCGGCATGGAAGCTGATTTCGGCCGGCGCGCCGTCTTCACCTATCCGGCTCTTGCGGCCGTCGCCGAAGGAGCAACCCAGTATCTGGTCAGCGGCGGCATGCCGCAGCGGGCAATCAGCCTCATGCAGGAAGTCATGGAAGAGGCGATTGCCGTCAAGTCAGGGCTCATCCTGCCCGGCATGGTGCTGGATGTCATCAGCAAAAAGACGCACACGCCGCTGGGAGCCGTGGGCGAAGCCGAACAACAAGTGCTCCTCCATCTTGAGGACCTGCTGCACCGGCGCGTCATCGGCCAGGATGAGGCGATTGTCGCTGTTGCCGACGCGATCCGGCGCTCGCGATCGGGCATCCGCAACCCAAAGCGGCCCATCGGAACGTTTCTTTTCATGGGGCCTACCGGTGTGGGCAAAACCGAAACCGCCAAGACCATTGCCGCAACCTACTTTGGCAGCGAGCAGGCGATGCTGCGCTTTGACATGAGCGAATACCACGCGCCCGACAGCGTGGAGCGGCTCATCGGGTCCTTTGAAAGAAACGAGCCCGGAATACTGGCAAGCAAAATGCGCTCCACGCCCTATTGCGTGATCCTCTTGGACGAATTTGAAAAAGCGCATCTGGAGGTGCGCAACCTCTTTTTGCAAATTCTGGACGAGGGATTTTTCTCCGACTATTTGGGTATGCGCGTCAACATGCGCAACACCGTCATCATCGCAACCTCCAACGCCGGATCGCCCCTGATCGCAGAATTGGTGGGGCAGAATCTGGATCATACCGCGCTGGCAACACAGGTGATGGCAGCGGTGCAGCAGCAGGGCACCATGAGCCCGGAACTGCTCAACCGTTTTGACGCGGTGATCATCTTCCGGCCGCTGGACGAGAAATCGCTGCGGGCCGTGGCGCGCCTCATGCTGGGAAATCTCGGCCTGCGGCTCAAAAAACAAAATCTGATGCTTGCGATCACCGATGAGCTCGTGGAAGCCGTGGCCAGAGGCGGATACAATCCGTCTTTTGGCGCCCGCCCCATGCAGCGCTTCATCCAAGATCACATAGAAAAAGTGATCGCGGAAAAAATCATCCGCAAAGAGATCAAGCCCGGCGTCCCTTTTTCATTCTCCACGGAGGAACTGGCCTCCGTACAGCCACACGAACCACAGAACGAACCATAAAAAATTTGAAATCATTGAACTCCGCATCCGGCAAGCGCTCGTTCAATCGCGACGCACATTTTTTCATGTCCGCGGTCGTTGGGGTGCAGACCGTCGGCAAGCTCTTCGGGTCCCACGACGCCCGCTATATCCACGTACGCGACACCTTCTTTCGCGCAAACGGTTTTGATGACGGCGTCATAATCGCGGATCCGGGCGTTTAAAAAATAGGTCGCTTCAAACGGCATGGCGCGCGCCTCGTCCACTGTTGTCAGACCAACCCACAGCACACGTTCGGCGCGGGCTTTTGCTTCACGGATGAGCCGGACACCATTCTCTTCAAACCGCGCCCGTTCAATCCGGGGCTTGTCCGGGTTGGCACGGCAGCTGGCGTCATTGATGCCCACCGCAAAGACGATGATGTGCGGTTCGCGCACCTCGCATTCTGCGTCAAAGCGCGCAAGCACGTCTCCGGTCGTATTGCCGGGTATGCTGACATTATACAAAAAATAATACGATCGGAAGCCCGAATCAATCGTGCGCCGCTGGAGTATTTTTTGCAGCCGCTCGGCCCAGCCGCCGTCGCGGCTCCAGGCGCCGTAGGCGATGGGATCGCCAAAGATGCAAATATTACGCGTGGTGATCATGTCCCAGGAGGAGCTGCTTATTTCTCGGCCGACGCGGCATTTTTTTTCTTCAGTGCCCCCGAGGTGTATATATTTGACGCATTCCACAGCATCCATCCGTGCCTCTCCACGCGCTCGGCCGCATCAATTTGCATCCGCACTTTCTCCGTCCCATACGGCCTCCCGGACAGGCGATCCGCTTCGTGAAAAAAATCCTCCAGCCATGGCCGCAGGCGGGCGCTGCTGCGCGGCATGGGCGGCGTTGTCGTCGCCGTGGACGAGGCAACGAGTTCGTTGAGAAAATCATGCGCGACGTAGAGCGACCGCTCCACCACAACGCCGGGATTGGCGCGGGCTTGGGCAAAACTGTAATTCACCGCAGTTAGATTGCGCGATGGATCAGCCAGCAGAAAGAGACCTGCGTAGTAATGGGACGGATAGACCATGAACGAGACATAGTCAAAACTGTCCCCGATGTCTTCCAGGCGCTGGCCGATGGTCTCGTCTTCGTGCTGGACCGCGACGTATCCGAAAAGATCCGCAGAGAGGATAATCTCCGGCCGGTACTCCTTCAGAGTGTGATTTAAAAACCTGAAGAAATCTTCCATAACCGCGTAGCGCGGCGTTGTTTTATCCCATACAGGATAGAGCGCGGCTGACACATCGCCGTCGGAAGGGAAACGCACATAATCAAACTGCAATTCGTCAAACCCAAGATCAATCATTTTCTCCGCGATACCCGCCAGATACTGACGCGCGCCCTGACTTGCCGGATCCATCCAGTATCCGCCCTTGTTGTCACGCCAAAAAATCGGCTGCGGGTCTCCCGCATGCCCATTCAGGACTAAATGATGCTTCGCCGCGCACCCGTCCGATACTTCTCGCCCGCTTCGGCGCGTCAGATACCACTCCGGATGCGCTTGGCGCTGGGAAGCGTCTTTGAATGAGACAATCCGCGCAATCGCCCAGATGTTTTTTTGATGCAGTTCCCGCAAGAGATCTTTCAGGCGGACCTCGTTATAATCAGGACCGCATACTTCTTTTACATCAATCACAATGCCGTTGATCTCGCTGGCCTGGGCAAGACCGATGATTTTCTCGCGCAGGGCCGCAGCCCCCATGCCCGGATCGTTGGCCACATCGGCGGTCATATAGAGCGCATTGATCCTGCTTGAGCGCTCGCGCGCCTCGGCGATCAACTCCTCTTTTGTCTTCTGCCGCACTGCTGGCCCGACGGCCGACGTCACATCTGCCTGTCCGCGGATTCTAAACATGGACCACGCGAAAGCCAGCCCGACCAAGATCGCCCCGAGCGCCACTACGGCTCCAAACCCTTTTGCAAACGTCTTCATAATGAATGTTACTTCTTTGTGTCTTTACAGTTTGGCTTGAACCTGCGCTTGGCGAGCCGCGCCGTGCGCGGCGAGCCAGTGTTTCCATACCTT